>CAYWNG010000283.1:0-8244 GCA_964458685.1 uncultured Pirellulaceae bacterium | reverse complement strand
TCTTTCCTATAGGTGACGGATTATGAGTGGCAGTTGGCGAATTCCTCGACGGCAATCCGGCAACAGACGATTATTTCGGCGGAGTAGAATTAGCTACGTGCCGTAGGGGATTCCAATAGCCCCTTTTGATCAGATTCGGATTGTTTCGTTGAGGTGTACTCAGGGATGAACTCGTGCAACAACGACCTTTGGAGTTCAGGCGATCTGTATTCTCTGCAAAGAATCGCGATCGCTTCTTTGGCAGATCGTTCCAGCGTCGTGCGGTGCTTTGCTGCGCGAAGCTTTGGGTGCGAAGTGGCAACGCTTTCTTCTTCGCTGAAGTACAGCTCTTCGTACAACTTTTCACCAGGTCGGGTTCCTGTGAAGACAATGTCGATGGCCGACTCGGGAAGCCCCGAAAGTCGAATCATGTCCTTAGCCAGTGACAAGATCTCAACGGGCTCGCCCATGTCCAACACAAAGATCTCGCCGCCGTTACCCATGGCAGCGGCCTGAAGTACCAGCCGCGAGGCTTCGGGAATGGTCATGAAATAGCGACGCATTCTGGGGTCTGTTAACGTGATTGGTCCGCCGCGTTCGATCTGTTCGCGGAAGATTGGGACGACGCTTCCGGCCGATCCCAGTACGTTTCCAAAACGAACGATCACGAACTTGGTTAATGAGTTGGTCGCAAGTTCATTGATGTATCGTTCAGCCAACTGTTTGGTCGCGCCCATCACACTGGTTGGGTTCACAGCTTTGTCGGTTGAGATTTGTACGAACCACTTGCTACAGAACTCATCAGCCAAGTCAGCTACGACTTTAGTACCAAAAGCATTGTTTCGAATGGCTTCGCCGATATTCTGTTCCATCAACGGAACGTGCTTATGCGCCGCTGCGTGAAAGACGATTTCGGGTCGGCAGTCTTCAAAGACCTGCCTCATCCGCTCTTCATTGGTTACGTCTGCGATAACGGGTGTAATCTTCGTAGTGGGAAGTAACTTTTGAATTTCGCGTTCGAGATGGAAGATGCGATTTTCGCCTCGACCAAGTATGTAAAGTTCACTCGGGTTGAACTTCAAGACTTGTCGACAAATCTCCGATCCAATGCTACCACCAGCTCCGGTGACAAGCACACGACGACCATTGATTACGTCTCCGATGGCTTGGTCGTCCAATACGACTGGATCACGTCGCAGAAGATCGTTGATATCCACTTCACGAAGTGGCAATCGACCGACCCTACCGAAAAGCTCAGAGGCTTGCGGGAGAATATGGACGTGTCGTTTAGCTTGTTTGGCAACTGATACGATGTTGCGTAGCTGTGGTCCACTGACTTCGCCCGAGGTTAACAAAACCTCTTCAATCCTTTGTCCCTTGATCAAATCGACTAAGTCGTCAATCGATCCAAGCACCGGCAGATTAGCGATCCAGGAACGTGTCTCCTTTTCATCCAAGCGCACAAGACCGATCACCTGATAGTCGAGGTGAGGGTTCGATCGGATCTGATTGGCCATATAAACGGCTTCGTCACTTGTTCCAATTAGAATCGTTCGAACTTTATCACCACTGGTAAACGCTGGGATCAATCCTTCATCCAAGAGTCGCCAGCTTGAACGGATGAAACCCAAGATCAGGATCGTGATCGCTGAGTCCACGATTAGGACGGATCTTGGAATCATGATGGCTGTACCGAAAAAGTAATCGATAACCATCAGAGCGAGAGCAGAAACTAAAGTCGATTTACCCAGCGCGGTCAAGTCGGAAAAAGTTACGTAGCGCCACCAACCATGAAAGCTTCGTAGCAAGTAGAAACAGGTCAGCTTGGTTGTCACTACAACCGCGGCACTCTTCCAGAAAAGTGTAGCCGCCGTTTCTGGCCAAGCGAAATCAAATCGCAGCCAGTACGAGAACCAAAAGGTCGCGGTAAAGACGAGCGTGTGTGCCAGGACTAGAATCCAAAATCGGATTTTCAGGACCACTCGGTACAGTTCGTTTCTAAACCACTTACCGCGGGCTCCGCTAGTTCCAGAACTGCTCGTTTTTGCTGTGTCGTTCACGATGGGCGTTCTCTTCTTGAGGGAGTCGATGGGGCTTCTACTCGGACTCAGCAGATTCGTACGTGTTGTAGTAACCGCTATAGGTTTGGTAATACTGGTCTGATTTTAGTTGTCCTTTATTGACAACAACACCAATCAGATTGGCACCAGCGCCGGTTAAGACTCGCATGCAATGGCGAGATTTCGGTTCGCTTTGCGAATCCAAGAACGTGACCAGGATCACGCCGTCGGTCAATGGTGCCAAGATTGCTGGATCAGTAACTGGAATGATTGGTGGACAGTCCAGGATTACCAAGTCAAACTTATTCTTCAAAGCTTCTAGGACTTCGCAGAAGTAGGCACTCGACAGCAGCTCGGCAGGCTTCTTCGAAATACCGCCAGCAGTAATGACGCTCAGGTTCTCAGCCTTGGTTGGGCGAATCGCATCACCCAGCTCGATAGTCTTGTTGAGCAGACCTGACAGACCATTTGCAAGGTCCAGACCGAATTGTTTGTGCAATGAAGGTCGTCGCATGTCGCAGTCTACGACAAGAACAGACTTGCCTGCCGCTGCCAAAGAGACTGCAAGGTTCGATGTAACCGTTGTCTTTCCATCGCCTTGATTTGGGCTGGTTATGGCCAAGACTCGCTTGTCATCGCCAAGTTCAAATACCAATTGCGTACGAATCGTCCGAATTGTTTCGCTGACAGGGTCAGCGCCAGCGTGGTAACTGATGACCGACGGAGCAACTTCACCGTTGCCCTTGGGAAGACCGCGCATCAGCTTGCGAATTCTTGAATCCTGATTGAAGTCGGGGATTAGTCCAAGTACAGGTGCCTGATAAACCTCTTCAATTTGTTCGACCGAATGTAGTCTCTTGTCGCTCAGCTCCGCGATCAGTACGGATGCGAACGACAGAACGAAGCACGACGAAATCGCAATCAAAGCAGCTACAGATAGCCTTGAGACCTTCTCGCCGACCTTGGGCGATTCAATCTCTTCTTGGATCAGGCTGGTCGCATCTTGCTGCATGTTGATATCGCGAAGTCGGGTGACCACAGAGTCGTACAGAGCTTCGGTGCGACTTAGCTTGGTCAGCAATTCTTGATTCTCTAGCTCGATGCTGATCATCTTCTTGGATTCTTCTTCAGACTCGGCCATCTGCTTTTCCAAGTCGACCTTGCGTCGCTTGAGCGCTACTAGATCGCTCTCCAGAAGACTCAAGTAAGCACTCATGATGTCGTCGGGAGTCAATTGCTGACGCATGTCATCGACGGTCAGGATGTCTTGACGCTTGTTCAAGAAGCCTTCCATCTCGCTGATTTGCAACTTAAGATCACGAACTTCTGGGTGGTTGGGTGCATAGTCGCGTTCAGCTTTCTTGAGTTTGCCTTTGAGTTGCAGCAAGGTTGAGTATTCGGTCTGCGCGCCGACTGCTCGTTCAGGTTGCAAGGCCATAAAGGTCGCGCTGTGAGCCTCACCGCGTTCAACGGTTACCAGTACTCCTAGTCGAACCGCGTTCTTTTCGTCAATCAGAGTTAGCTTTTCGATCGCTGGTCGACCAGTCTTGGTCAGATGGTCCAGTCCGGCTTTGCACAATTCCAGACGGCTCACCGTTTCGTCGATCAGCATCGAAACTTCGGCAATCTGAGCTGCGAAGACCTGGAATCGTTGTTCGTGAATGTTCCCGCCAACTCCTTCGCTGGAGATCAGCGGCGAGTCCATGCGGAAGGTTTGGTAGGCCTTCGTGAGTTCCTCAATTTCCGATTCTAGATCTGTACGGGCTTTGTCGATCAGGCCGACAGCTTCCTCGTTGATGTCCTTGAACTTCTCCGAAACAAAAGCTTGGTACTGTTTGACAATGGCTTCAACTACCTTCTGAGCGTCATGAGGGTCCACATGGTGGAAGGCGATGTTGAGCGTGTGAGAATTCTTGGCAGAGGCTTTACCCCCGCGAGTGACGTATAGATTCTTGATGACATACTCAGTCGTCGAGCCCATTTTGGCCGCGCTGACCAAGGATGGAAGCTCCTCAAGCATTGCCGATTGAAGGGCCGCTGCGACGATTCGCGGGCTTTGTACCAAGCTCATGTGAGTCGCCAGCAAGTCTTGAGAGACTAGCTCGTTGGTGGTATCTCCCCGGCTGGCCATACTAGCTGCATCGCTGCGCATGAGTAAGATCTTCGATCGGGACTCGTACGTCGGTGTCGCCGTGAACAAATACGCAGCGGCTAACAAGACTCCGATCAAGCCAGAAACGATCATCAAGGGCAAACGTCGCCGCAAAATGGCAACAATGTCAATGTCGATCTTGCTGCCCTTAACTGAGCTCTTTCTAGAGCTGCCGCGAGCGTCAGACTTGGGCTTAGACTTGACTTTTGGGGAGCGACTGCGTTGGGGTTTAGCGGCTAGGCTCATGTGTTTTCCATCGGCATTGATAACGTTTTTGGGGTGCGGGCCCCCGGCAAGCATCAGTTTGATCTGATGGGGACATTAGTCAATACGCGATATGCCGGTTGCGAAGTCTTGCACGCTTAAGTAGCGTATTATCCGCACTAACCGTTTTAACCCCAATAGCCAGAATTACCGAGTTAGTAGTCTTAACCGTTACAATCGGAAAAGTTGCCGGGTCAAGAATTCTATGAATTACGTAAGCTCATCGCTCACTATGAAGCAGATCCCATGTTTGTTTGGTTAACCGTTGTCCTATTACTTACAGGGCTGTATCTCTACTGGGCGATTCGCTTTGATCCGGCCGAGGCGCTGGGGGTCGCTATACCGGCCGCTTGGCTTTTCCCGGCCTGGGTGCTTTTGCCCTTTTTCTATTCTCCCAGCTCGATCGTTGCGACGGGACTAGATGTCAAGGTCGCGGTAACTTCAGTCTGCTTAATTCTGTACTGCTTTATTCCGGGGCGAAGATTCCCCGTAAAGTTCGTCTTGAGCGACTACGCGATGCTCACCCTCTTCGTGGTCCACCATGCGAGTGACGCACTCAATGATGAATGGAAGTGGACCGTGCCTGCTCGAGCTTGCGCGGAATGGTACCTGCCTTATATTGCCGGTCGAGCCTGTCTGCAGTCCTCGCAGACCATTCGCCGCCTGTGGGGTTACTGGGCAGCCATTGGAATCGTGCTTGGCTTGGCCGCCATCATCGAGGGGGTGACGCGAGTCAATCCGTTTGAGCTAGTTTTTGGAATCCGTCCCTATGAGGGTGCCAGCCACGATCACGTACGCTGGGGACTGCGTCGAGCCTACGGGGTAACACTCAATCCTATCTACTTTGGCTCGATCCAAGTTTTGTTGTTGGGGTGGATTGCCTACGCAGCATTTCGAGCGCTCAAGAAAGAGATCCATTGGGTTTGGGCCTTTGCCCCCTGTGTTGCTTTGCTGGGGATCGTTTGTACGGGCTCGCGCGGACCAATCTTTGGCGTTGGTTTTTTAGCGGTGGGGCTCGTCTATTTCATGGCAGCCCGCTATCGGATACTCCTCTGGTGTGCGGCAGGTGTTTTGACGGTGACGATGGTTTTTTTCGCTAGTCCAATACTTAACGCGCTGGATCAGTGGACCGGGGAAGCAAAACGCGCTCGCATTGTGATGATCGACGGCCAGGAGCACATGCTAACGAATGCTCGAGCTAGATTGCTGCTGTTCGAAGTGAACAAGATCGCCTTTCAGCGATCTGGGTTGTTGGGATTCGGTACGGAGAGTGTTTCAGGATTTCCAGTTAACGTTCCGGTGGGTGGAGTCGAAGCAGAAACACTCCGCAAAGTTTGGACAATCGAAAACACCTATGCTCTGCTGCTGTTGCGGTTTGGGTATCTGGGATTGGGGGCCTTCGTTGCCGCCGCCCTACTCTCTTTGTTTCAGTACCAACGAATCGCTGACCGCTACCAAGATACCGATCTACATTGGTTCGCAGGTTGCGTTGGAGCAGCCACATTTGCCACGCTGGTCGTTCAAGGCTCGGTCTGGATGCCGCACGAGATTGGCTTCCCGTTGGTTTACTTCTTTGGGCTCAGTGGTGGACTAGCTTATGCAGATCGCAACGGGGACTTAGAGGATGAAGACTTAGATCAAGACGAAGAAGACTACTAAGCCATTACTGCGTTGGTGATCTCCGGTCGCCATTAAAAAGAAACGGCGAGTCGTAATGATTTGCGACTCGCCGTTTGTATTGTGGTTGATATGAAGTTGATCAGCTTCGGCTAAGCCAACTAGTCAACATTTCTGGTGATATTGATGTTGAAGAAGTTCAGCACAGCGTTGGCTGTTGTTTCTCCTGGCTTGTAGTACATCATAATGTAGTCGCCAGCCATCACCTTAATGCGTTCCTTGGGATCTCTCATGGCCAGATTCAAGTCGACGCGAATCGGCAGTTGTTGTCCATTGGGAAGTTTGCGAAGGATCAAGACTCGAGTTGGCGGAATAATGTTGCCCAAGCCCGCACCAGCTCGCAGTACAGCTACCGATGAAGTACCACCCAGACCACCGACGCTACCGTTGGCAATTGCGATTGCTTCGATAATGTCTAGATCTTCGTCGCGAGGCAAAGGATACTGACCACCGGGAAGCAGACCACCAGTGTAGAAGTACTCGTCCTTCCGTGGCTCAACGTAAACGATGTCACCGTCGTGCAAGGTAACGTCATCAGGTGTGAAAGTAATCGACTCGTCGCTGCATTGCTTCAAAGGAATGCGAATGGCTTTGACGTGGGGTGGCAGTTGGCTGATACCGACAGTTGGATCGACTGAGCCGTTGACGATTGTCTCAACCTGAGCCTCGTCTTGAGCAGTGATGGTGGACTTGCGTAGCACCCAAATTTCGTTGTAGGAATCAACCCCAGGCAATCCACCGCTAGCGGCCAGAGCGTGCAAGACGTCGCTTTCCTTCGCTGGCAGGTCGATCAAGACTCCCGTGCCGCGTTTGTGGAGGATGGTTTGGCCCTTCATGATCATCGCAGCAGATTCCAAGGATGAATCTTCTCGCAGCACTACTACGCGGTTGACTCGGCTCTTGAGCAAGTTGATGCTAACTTGAGCCGTATCCTGCTTGAGAACCTCTTTCTTGATGTACTCGTCGACGATCTTCTGAGCGGCAGCTTGAAGCGTCAGGCCTCGAACTTGCACAGGTGGAATCTCTGGAAGTGAGACGGTGCCGTCGGCAAGGACTTGAAACGGAATTCCATAGTTCGGCGAGTTGGCCATGCCCAGCGGTGGATAGTAGTCGCGGTTGAGTGTGGTAGTACCGCTTATGATTGGTGGCAACGAATCTGCCTTGGGAGGAATGATGCCTTGTACTGCAACAGCCAGTACGTCACCTGTATCCAGCTTGTGTTCCTGACTCTGGCCGGTGGTCAGCAGTTGGAAGTTGATCGGGTGCAAGTTGCACTTCGATGGAGCTTGATATTGATGAGGTAAGCGTGAAGCCGGTACCGCATGTCTGGTGAATGTTACGCAACCAGTGTTGGCTGCGGTAGCAATCAACATTCCTGCTACGAACAGCGATCGAAGTTGCGCAATAGCCGTATGGATTCTCATAACTTCCTCCCTGGCATGCTAAGCTGGCTCCATCCCTAGAGCCACATGCTGTGTAGTTCAAACTACTGTGGACGATTTAAGGCGACGAAATGAATTGGTACTACTTGTTCTACTTACTTCCAAATCCACCAATCAGTCCACCGCCTCCATAGGACGCAGGTATGATTGCCTTGGAGTTGGGAAGATCTAGCATGGCACCGTGAGATTGATGCTCGCCATACTCTTCTGCATGCGGTTGGTAGTATGACGGACTCCAATCCATCACACCTTCACCTTGCGGCTGTGTTCCGCAAGGCTCAGTACCACACTTACACTTGTCAGGTGAGTAACACGTTCCGCAACCAGTTTTGTTGGTCGTAGGAGCGTTGGGGCTGACCGGTACTTCCGCGAAGTTTGGGCAACTGCCTGACTGTGCACAGGCGATTCCAAGCTCGTAGCCTCGGAACCAATCGTGCACGAGCTGTTGGCCTTCGCACGACTGATAGCGTGCGGCCCAGTACTTGGGAGGCGCAACGGGTGGCAAACGACAATCACGATTCATCGCGGTGTCGTAGTAGCCACGTTTGAATCCGGCTTCGAAGTCAGCCGAACAGTTGCGACGCTGATCGTAAGAGTACGAAGACTTCCAAGCTTCACTGGCTCGATACTTGTTACAGCACGAGAAGTGCCAGTCCTGAAAACTGGCTAC
>CAYWNG010000282.1:0-8255 GCA_964458685.1 uncultured Pirellulaceae bacterium | reverse complement strand
GACTCAACTCCTCAAGGACAACCTCATGCCAAAGCTCACCTCGCAACTCCGACAAGCCCAATTTCAAGCACTCGCTGTACTATCGCTGCTCGCAACATTTCCGCTAATCGCGAATGCGCAGCAATCCAACGCATCCAAAAAAGACTGGAAGTTGGTGTGGAGCGACGAATTCGACGGTAACAAGCTCGATTACACCAAGTGGGAAATCGAGGTCAATGCGTTCGGCGGTGGCAATAACGAATTGCAGATCTACACCGATCGCAAGGAGAATGTACGCGTCGCTGATGGCAATCTGATTATCGAAGCTCGTCGCGATAACGCACAGATTGCGGGGACCTCACGCGAGTATTCTTCAGGACGAATTCGCAGCAAGAACCGAGGCGATTGGACCTACGGTCGATTTGAGTTCCGTGCGAAACTGCCCCGTGGACAAGGCATTTGGCCCGCGATATGGATGATGCCCACCGAAGATACCTATGGAACGTGGGCAGCCAGTGGCGAGATTGACATCATGGAATTCAAAGGCCAAGAACCCAATCAAGTCTGGGGCACATTACACTACGGCAAGCAGTGGCCCGACAACAAACACTCGGGCACACAATTCAAGCTGAAGTCAGGTGACTTCTGTGAGGATTTTCATCTGTTTGCGCTGGAGTGGGAAGCTGGCAAGATGCGTTGGTACGTCGACGGGCAAATGTACCAAGAGCAAAGCAAATGGGAGAGCGTCGGTGGCAAATTCCCAGCCCCCTTTGATCACCCATTTCACATCATCTTGAACATGGCAGTTGGTGGTGGCTTCGTCGGCAACCCAGACAACACCACTCCAAAATCAAGTCTCTTTCTCGTCGACTATGTACGAGTCTTTCAATAGGCTTAGCACTCTGGATTTGTCTTCTTTGCCAATTCAATGTTAGTGAAAATAGAACTCTGCCTTCACGAGTCTTGAACTTTCCCCAGTCGCTCAAGAACATTATGCGGCTCTTCCCTTAACACCACATATTGCTGCGACTGTTCAAGTTCGCTAATCGCAATCGATGGACTAATCAATTGTGGCTTTCTGGAACAGCCGCTTAAGGCTTGGACTACGAGCACAATGCCTAACGCAACAATGCTTCTTGATTGCATAGTGTTTCCTGACAGTGGCTCTAAGTCCTCTGCTTTCCTTCCTCAGCATACTCCATCGACCGCACGCTGATTCTGTTGGCCTTCACATCTGTCACAATTACAGCTGCACCCGCTTCGATCAATTCACCTGTTTCCGAAACTACCGAAATCGCTTGCCCCTCTATCTCAGCCTCACCAAATGGCCGCAAATGCGTTGCTGCAGTCCCATGTACTCCGATCAAATTGCCATGCGTTTCGGCGAGGTCCTTCATGCCACCGTCTTGCGGCGAGTTCAAGATCATTAGCGGAAAGCCAAAGGCCCACTCACGAATCAAATACGCGATAAACAGTACAACCAGGGCTGAATCGTCTCCGCCATCTCCCATGAGCATTGCAATACCCAAGCCCAGTATGAGCAGCAGGGCATAGATTGCCCAGACGGAGAGATTGGTAAACCAACAAACACCGACAATCGCGATAAGCAAGCCAACCACGCGAACTCGCGCAGTCGGCAAACGGGATTGAAGATCAACGTTGATGTCCGCCGGACGATTTTTGGCCCAAGTGTTGAAGTGCAGCACAAACGCCACGATCGTAAGGAAACTCAGCGGAAGATCGATGAACGGATTAAAGGCTAGTTTGTCCATTGAACTACGGTCAACATCTTCAGGTCTTGAAATCTCACACGCACTCTACCACTGTTGCTCGTTTGCGAGACTAGATTTTCTTACCCCACATTTTCTTACCAACTTCATTATCGCTTTGAAACTCACTTACCTGCGAGAGTTCGATGACCTCTTCTGCGCACTACCCAACACAGAACGCATATCGACAAAAGTACCGCTGAACTGGGTTCGGGAACAGCAATGATCAAGTCATCGAAGACCACGGTGGTAGTTCCCGTAAAGCCTTGATCGAAAAACAAGAGCCCTACTGAATTGATCTGAGCCCAATTCAGACCGGCTGTTGTTCCTGCCGCATCAACATGGTTAATTGTACTTAAGGTCTGCCGGATATTGGTAAAGTTGGATGTGGCAGCGTGGAGCTGCGATGTGGCAGTTCGAACGATCGTTCCATCGGTATCGGTCAGCCGAAAAGCAATGAAACCGCCGCTCTGAAGTCCCTGTTGAATGCGGACATTCACCGAGGCTTGATAGTTTGGATCTAAGGCTAGAGAAAGTCCTTGATGAGCCGCTCCCACTCCAAATCCGGGATCTTGATCGAAGTTGATTACGTAGAACGCGCTATTCGACCCTGATGTAGCCCCAAAAGCGTTGCTCACACCGCGATCGGAGAGCTGAGTACCAAACGAGAAATAGCCAAGCGGATCGCCCGACGGGATCAACATTGCTTCAAAGTCATCGATGATCAAATCTGCTCGACTCTTCTCACCCTGCCACATATTCACAGCCAGACAAACTGTGATTGTGATTGCCACGTTGATAATGGAACGGTTCATCGCTCGACATCCTTGCCTAAAACTCATGCTGTGCTTCAAAAACAAAGTGGAAAAATTTAGCCTGACAATCAGCGGCTTTTCTCCCTCAAGAAGTCCCATAATGACCATTATTTGCGATTTCGACAAGCCAAACTACTCCGCCTGCTAGCAGCCTTGTTAGCGACACTGATTTGCCTTCTTCTGCTAAAATCTGGACTGTCATTCACTCGCGAAAATTGAGAGTTGAGCCATGAAAACGACACCATCCTCTACAGTCGACAACCCTTGCTGGACGATTGCCTTAGCTGGCGGCTTGTTGTTCTTGCAGGTTGCGGCGGCCCTCGCGACGGAACCGCCAAAATGGCAATACGATGCAGGGAAGATCAAAATCGCGATACCGACCGCCGACGAACCCAAGGTTGCAGTTTTCGGCGAAGCCTCCATTCGCGCGGCGCTGAACTATTTGGACGAAGGCAGCCTTGCGTGGACGCGATCCAAGAATTGCGTCGCTTGTCACACAACGGGAGCCTACATGCTGGACCGCCCCATGCTGACAACTTTAGTCGGTAAGCCGCAACAGGAGGTCCACGATTATTTTGTTAAGACTCTGCCGACAGAACTGCCAGCGACTAAGGTCAAGCAGGAAATCACCTACTACGTCCAAGCTGAACGAGCGGTCTGGCGAGCGGCGGGACTCGCTCAATGGGACAAGTATGTCACGGGTTCGACTTCCGAAGCCACCGATCGCGCCTTGCGAGCCATGATGCAACAGCTTTCCAGCCACGGTGGCTTTTACATGCCGGACCCAGTCGAGATTCCTTATGAAACGACCGATCTGGAGCTTTCACAACACGCCGCTCGCGCATTAGTCTCGGCGCCAGGCTGGCTCGCAACTTTGAAGGACGATGAACTGCTGCAACAAGTCGAGCGATTCAAAGGCTATCTGCGCCAAGCCAAGCCGCGTCACGATTACGATCGCGCAATTCGAATCGGCATTGCCACATCGATGCCTGATGTTGTCAGCAGCGAGGAACTCTCGGCCGACATCGCCATGCTGTGGTCCAAACAACACGAAGACGGCGGCTGGTCCACTCGAGACATGGCCGAAACGAACAATTGGAGCGCTCACATGACCGATGTCGTCGTTAAGCTGATTGAAGGCTTACCCGATGCGGCTCAACCCGAAAGCGATCCTTACATGACAGCTCTGGCAATCTGTCTATTGCGCGAGTCGGGTACTCCGTCAAGCGATCCTCGAATCCAACGCGGAGTACAGTGGCTGAAGAGCCAACAACGTGAAAGTGGCCGATGGTGGATGCACTCGTTGTATCGCGGCAACTATCATTTCAGTACTTACATTGCGACTTCCAAAGCGATGCAGGCGTTAGCACTCTGCGATCAAATCCCCAAGTTGCAGTAACCTCAAGTTGCAGTAGCCCCATATTGCAGTACTAATGCGTTAGCGCACTTCAACAGCTCGTTGGAAATTCTTCCTTATGCTTCTACTGATCGACAACTACGACAGCTTTGCTTACAACTTAGCCCGCTACCTGCGTCGGCTTGCAGTTGAAGTACATGTGCTCCGCAATGACCATGCTGATCTGATGGATTCGGCTCGACAAGCTCAGGCGATCGTTCTCTCACCGGGCCCCTGCGGTCCGTTGCAAGCTGGCAAGTGTATCTCGATAGTTCAGGAGTTGAGCGGCGTTTGTCCGATCTTGGGAATCTGCTTAGGGCATCAAGTGATTTGCCACGCTTTCGGTGGTAAGATCGTGCGTGCGGTCAAGCCCATCCATGGCCAAGCGTTCGCCATGGAGTTCGTTAAACCCTCGCGACTGTTCGAAGGCATCCCCAACCAAACGCGCTTCGCGCGCTACCACTCGTTGATCGCCGAGCGAGAATCGCTGCCCAGTTGTCTATCCATCACGGCAACTTGCGATACGAAGCCTTCTGACGAAGCATCCGCAGTACAAGAGATTATGGCTGTCGAGCACTCGATGCACTTGACCTTTGGAGTTCAGTTTCACCCCGAGTCGATTTTGTCGGAGGCTGGCTATCGATTGTTAGCCAATTTCTTGAACTTAAGCGGCTGGCAAGTGCAAGACCCACTACCTCAAAGCGATCTCACAGGCTCTCATCTACACGTCAATTCTGAAGAAGTTGCAGAATCGGCTGAGACCCACACTGCCGTCTTGCCTCAGTATTAAGTAGTGGGATTCGCCAG
Source organism: uncultured Pirellulaceae bacterium (assembly GCA_964458685.1). GTDB lineage: Bacteria > Planctomycetota > Planctomycetia > Pirellulales > Pirellulaceae > Aureliella. The sequence goes on along the minus strand of CAYWNG010000282.1, from coordinate 3,489 downwards.
ATTCCAACATCATGGCTCTACCTCACTCCTCAAGCCTCACCCCTCACCCCTCACTCCTCACTCCTCACTCCTGTTATTCATGCGATACGTCGAGCTGCATTGCAAATCGAATTTCTCCTTCCTTGAAGGAGCCTCGCATGCCGACGAACTGTTCGCTCGCGCCGCCGAGCTTGGTTATGAAGCTCTGGCGATCACCGACCGCAATACGCTCGCAGGAATTGTGCGAGCTCACACGGCTTCGAAAGATGCCAAGCTAAGATTGATTGTTGGAGTCGAACTGCATCCGGTCGATGGTCCACCTGTCGTTGTTTGGCCCGTGGATCGAGCCGCCTACGGTCGTCTGTGTAGATTGTTGACTCGCGGTCGCTTACGAAGAGAGAAAGGGGCCTGCCAAGTCTCGTGGCGCGACATCGCAGAATTGAACGAAGGCTTGATCGCGGGGCTGCTACTGCGGCAACCGGTTAAGGACGAACTACCACCAGCGGAGATAGAGCTGCATTCGGACGACGAAGCCTTTCCGTGGGAGTGTCCTGATCCGAAAGCTCAACAAGCCGCCGACGAGCATTCGCTGCAGGGTGTCTCCGATCCAGAAGCCTCTCCAGCCTTTACGGATCAGGCAGCCTTTGCGGAAACAGTTCCACCAGGATCGTTACTAAAGCCTGACATCCAACTTCCGACCGCAGAGTTTGATCCGCACGAGGACCAGGGCTGGTTGGATTGGCTTCGAGTCCACCAAGAGATTTTCGGGGATCGCGCGTACCTTTTGGCTGAGCTACATCGGGGCGTTGACGATCAAAGTTTGCTTCAACGGCTGATGCATCTGAGTGAATCGTCCAAGGTCCCGCTGGTCGCATCCGGCGACGTTCACTACCACATCGCCGAACGTTCGATACTGCAAGACTGTCTTCTGGCAACTCGATTCAATACGACCATCGATCAAATTCGCACCGAACGTTTAGCGAATTCGCAGTTTCATCTACGTCCCATGGATCGATTGGCCGAAGCCTTTGCTACATGCCCGGAAGCGTTGTCCAGAACCGTTGAGATTGCATCGCGGATTAAGTTTTCACTCAACGATTTGCGTTACGAGTATCCCACTGAGCTGGCACCGGAAGGAAAAACTCCGATCCAGTATCTTAAGGAGCTTGCATGGCGTGGAGCCAAGAAGCGTTATCCCGAAGGAGTGCCTCAAAAGATCATCGACCTGCTCAAGCACGAAGTCGGTTTGATTGAAGAGCTACGGTATGAAGCCTATTTTCTGACCGTCTGGGACCTTGTTCGATTCGCTCGACATCGCGGCATCTTGTGTCAAGGCAGAGGCTCGGCAGCCAACAGCGTTGTCTGTTATTGCTTGGGTGTCACCTCCGTCGATCCCAATCGAATGGACCTGCTGTTCGAACGGTTCATCAGCAAGGAGCGTAACGAAGCTCCCGATATCGATGTCGACTTCGAACATCAGCGTCGTGAAGAGGTCTTGCAGTACATCTACACGAAGTATGGCCGACACCGAGCTGGCATGACTGCGACCGTCATCACCTATCGGACTCGTTCAGCCATTCGCGATGTGGGTCGAGCTTTGGGGATTTCGCTCGATCGCATCGATTCGCTGAGCAAGCTGGTGGACGCTCGACTGACCGAAGGCACGCTATCTGACCGCGCCGCCGAGTGTGGTATTGATCCTCAATCGCCGATTGGACAACGATTTCTGTATCTCGTGCAACACTTGATCGGCTTCCCGCGACACCTCTCGCAACATGTCGGCGGGATGGTCATGACTCAAGGGTGGTTGTGCGAATTGTGCCCGCTAGAAAACGCGGCCATGGGAGGTCGCACTGTCATTCAATGGGACAAGGACGACTTAGACGAACTGGGGATTCTGAAGGTCGACTGCCTGTCGCTTGGAATGCTGAGTGCAATACATCGTTGCTTCGATATGCTTGAAAAGCACTACGATAGGCCATTGACTCTTGCTTCGGTCCCCGCGGAAGATCCCGTCGTATATGAGATGATCTGCCGTGCGGACACAATCGGCGTCTTTCAGATCGAAAGCCGCGCGCAGATGAGCATGTTGCCACGCCTGCGACCCGAGTGCTTTTACGATCTAGTGATTGAAGTCGCCATTGTTCGTCCTGGTCCGATCCAAGGTCAAATGGTCCATCCGTATTTGAAGGCCCGTCGTACTGGCGTTCAACCCGAATATCCCAATGAGGAAATTCGAAAAGTCCTAGCCAAGACGATGGGCGTTCCGATCTTTCAAGAGCAAGCGATGCGATTGGCAGTTGTCGCTGCAGGGTTCACGCCGGGTGAAGCCGACATGCTCCGCCGCGCGATGGCTGCATGGCGACGACCAGGTGTGATCGATCAGTTTCGAAGGAAGCTGATCGAAGGCATGTTAGCCAACGGACTTACTGCCGAATTCGCTGAGCGAGTGTTCACACAGATTCGCGGCTTCGGCGAATATGGGTTCCCCGAATCGCACGCGGCCAGCTTTGCACTGTTGGTGTATGTCTCATGTTGGTTGAAGTGTTACTACCCTGCGGTCTATTGTGCGTCGATCATTAACAGTCAACCGATGGGCTTCTACGGACCAGCTCAACTTGTCCAAGACGCGAAGAATCACTCTGTCCAAGTTGCTCCCGTTGATGTCAATGTGAGCGATTGGGATTGCACGCTGGAGCCACTTCCGAAGGGAGCAACTTCCACGGTTGCAACGAAGGCAGAACCCTCAGCACCCTACAACACTTTTCGATTGCGATTAGGCTTGCGCATGATCCGCGGCTTACAAGAAGAAGCGGCCCTGCGAATCGTTGAAGCTCGACGAACTGCCGGTCCGTACCGTGACATGTCGGACTTAGCCAAGCGAACCGGATTAGGGCAAGGCGTGATTACAAGACTTGCCGACGCAGGAGCACTAGCATCGATTTCGGGAGATCGTCGAGCCGCGTATTGGCAAGCTCTAGGTCAAGAGCGCAGTTCCAGCGAGCACTCGTTGTTTGCAGCAGCCGGCATCGACGGTGACGAAGCGACTCCTGATGGACTGCAAAAGATGCAAGACATCGAAGAGGTCTACGCCGACTACGAAACCGTCGGACTTTCGCTCCGAGCACATCCCGTTTCGTTCGTCCGATCGCAGCTCGACCGCATGCGAGTGACCAGTTCCCAGTCGCTGCGAACAACCAAAGACGGGAGCTTTGTTCGCGTTGCAGGGGTTGTGATCTTAAGACAACGCCCAGGAACTGCCAAAGGCATCACGTTTGTGACTTTGGAAGACGAGTTTGGTTCGATGAACTTGGTAGTCAAACCAGAAATCTGGACAAGGCATTACAAGGTGGCGCGAACTTCGAACGCATGGCTAGTTCATGGAGTGCTGGAAAGTCGCGAAGGCATTATCCACGTAGTCGTTGGTCGAATCGATGACCTGAGCGAACACGTTGCCAACCTAGTGATCCGCAGCCGCGATTTTCACTAGCAAGACGCATGTGGCCCCTC
>CAYWNG010000281.1:0-8273 GCA_964458685.1 uncultured Pirellulaceae bacterium | reverse complement strand
GACGCTTTGAGCCACTTAACTTGCTCCTCTGCCGTACGATTTCGTAGCTCGTCTTCTCCAATAGGTGTGTTGAAACAGGCTGCATACTGTATTGCTCGTTCAAAGCGATAAGCTTGAGCTTGCCCAATCAACAACAGTCGAGCGTCCGGCGGTAGGTTGCTGTTGATCCATCCAATCGTCAGCGGCATACGCCCAGGGGACTCCTTCGTGCCAGAGTCTTTGCGTAGCGCTGAATAGGCAACGAACCAGCGACTGTCGCACTGCAAGTTGCTGAGACCGATCAAGCCACAATAGATTGTGCTGATGAGCACACAAAGTGCCGCGAATGACTGTAGCCGATTGACCTGCAGCCAATGAACCATCACTCCAGCGATCACCGCCATCAATGGCAACGCGGGTAACCAAAAGCGATCGATGCGATGCGTCAGGAAGAACCAGACTAAAAAGATCCAGGCGACGACTAACACGACAAGGAACGTGGGATGCAATGTCCAGTCTCGCAATTGCTGATTGATCGTATTGCGAGTCCCATTGCGACTTCGACGTAAGGCAATTGGAATCGCAACACATCCAGCCAACACCAATGGCATTAGCGTGACCGGAAGAAATTCGTTGCGAACAACAATCTGCGAGATGGAGTTTGAGAGCGCGCTCCAGCCATACTTGGAACCGCTGTTAGTAACTGGGACTTGGTGAGCTTTATTCCAACGCTGCACTTGCTCGGCGGTTAAGTTGCCAGCACCCAGTGTTTGACTGGCCAGAGGAAAAACCGGGTTGCCCGTGGCTACAAGATTTTTAAGGTACCACGGAAATACGGTGATCAACAAAGCGACGATGCCGAGCATTAGCGGCTGAACCGCTGGTCGATGGAGGAATGCCTTGTTGCCAATCACGCCAACGATCAATAGGCAAGGCAACACGGCGAAGATCAACCCTGGATACTTACAAGCCGCTGCGCTTCCGGCAAAGAATAAGGCCAACGGAGATAGCCGATAAAACCACGAAGCGAGATCCGCTTGCCAGCGACGCTTGGCTAGCTCGGTCAGACAAATCACGCAGGCCATGAGATACGCGCCGAGCGCCGAGTCGATCAAGCCGCAACCGGCGACGTGCAAATTTCCTGGAGCCGCCAAGAGGAGAGCGGCCGCTGACCATCCAGTCGTTGCTCCAAAGTGCCGCCCCACAAAACCACCGACCAGCAATGCGGCTAACAGCGAGTAACTTCCAGTTATCGTCTTGCCTGCGATTCCTCCTAACCACCAGCCATCATCGCCACCAGCCATGACCATCATCGCCAAGGAGTGCATCTCGACTCCGAGCGGCATATTCAAGTAAACGTTGTGCGGCACAAACGCGATTCGTCCGGCTTGATAGAACTCCTTCGGTCCTTGCAGGTGATACTCGACAACGTCAAATTCAAACGCAGGCATCAGAGAACTTAGAACATAAGCGACGGCAAGCGCAACAGCGCTGACTGGAACTAATCGCCATAACCAGTTCGCCACCTGTCCGTTCTGAATATCGGGAACACTGTCCTTCGGCAAGTCATCGGAATCAGCCTCCGACCGCGCAAGCCTCGTCCTGAGCCACGCGCTGAACAAAGCGATAAGGCCAACAACAATCAACAGCATCACCCGCGAAAGAGCGCCGAACCAACCAATCAGTAACGTCGCTGTTGAAAGTAGGCTTAGCCCGGCAAGACAGCTCAGCGCCAAGTTTTCGGCCGCTCCAAAGTGTTTGCTCAGCCTTCCAAGCAGTGGTCGCCCGATCCAGCTTGCCAAGCCGAGCCACGCAGCAGCCAAGCCGAGTGGCAACAGTCGGTCGAGTACTGAGAAGCTGGAACCTGTATCACCTGCATCGGTCGTAGCGCCCAACAGCATGTCCGGTAGCATCAGCCAAACGAATACATCCAGCCTGCGAAAGCCTGGGTAGATCTCTTGAAGCAGGAAATAGCCGGCGTACAACGCAATTGACGCGGCAACCGCTAAGACCAGCAGCTTAGGTGCCCCCTGATTGCGCTTTGCCCAATTTCCTGGCACTTGGATGGAACTTGAGGGGGGATTGTTCATTAGAAGCAGCTATTTTTGGCGGAACTACAGCGCATTGGCCACGCAGTGGTGCTGTATTGATTGGAGCCAAAATTATACTGTGAACTCCATCAAGTTGTTCCATCGCCTCAGTTTTCCATCGGTGACCTGAATGCGAATGACGATTAGGAGTGAGCCTGCCTAAGGTTCGTCTCCGCGGGTGGAGCAAACAAAACAACCAAGAATTGCAGCAGAGTGAATCACTATGGCTATGGATGGAATTTACACTCCTAATATTACTCCCATCGATGCACAGGGCCGAGTTGATGAGGACAAGCTGTGCGCCTATGTCGATTGGCTGATCGAGCGTGGCGTGCATGGACTTTATCCCAACGGTTCGACGGGCGAGTTCACGCGGTTCACCGCGCAAGAACGTCGACGGATCATCGAAGTCTTAACACAGCACGTCGGCAATCGCGTTCCGATTCTAGCTGGTGCTGCCGAAGCCAACGTGCGCGAGACGATCGACGCCTGCAACACCTATGGAGCGTTGGGTTGTCGCGCCGTCGCGATCGTGGCTCCATTTTATTACAAGCTGGGGCAAGAAGCCGTCTACCAATACTTCAAAGAGATCGCCGATCACGTCTCGGTGGATGTCACGCTGTATAACATTCCACTGTTCGCTTCGCCGATTGAAGTCAGTACCGTCCGAAGACTGGCCCTGGATTGCCCGCGAGTTGTGGGGATCAAGGACAGCAGCGGTGACATTCCTCACATGATGCGGATGATTGCCGCCGTGAGGCCTCAGCGTCCCGAGTTTTCATTCCTCACCGGTTGGGACGCAGCTCTCGCGCCGATGTTAATGATTGGATGCAACGGTGGAACAAATGCGACCAGCGGCGTAGTCCCGGAACTGACGCGAGCGATCTACGAAGCATGTACGCGCGGACAGTGGGATCGCGCGATGCAGTTGCAGTACCGCTTGCTTCCGCTCTTCGACGCGATGATCAGCCAACCCGAGTTTCCCGAAGGCTTCCGACGTGGTGCGCTCACTCGCGGTTGGGATCTAGGCCGAAGTCGACAACCTCTCTCACCGGATCAGATTGCCACCGCGCAAAAGACTCAAGAGCAACTGGCTCAGATACTCAGCGAGCTCAGCGAATGGCTGCCAGACATTCAGCCCTCGAGCTCCAGTCAAGCCAGCGGGCCTCAGGCCAGCGATGAGTTCATCGAGAAAATCGTCCGCGAAGTCATGCAACAACTTCGGCAGTAGCAGTATGCCACGACAGTCCCTGTCGTTCTTCAAGCAGTGTGCAACGACAAGTGTACCACGACAAGTGTGCCACGACGCTCCGCGGCGTTCTTCTAACGACAGCCGCGGATGAAATGAGTTCCGAGCGGAGAAATCGTTTAACGGCAAGCCGAAGGCGACTGCTTTTCGTACTCTGCGGTTGACTAATCGTTAAACAACTTTACGGCGTTTGACTTCACTGAAATGCAAACGTTGAAATCCAATGCATCGCTTCGGTAATTAGGATTAGCCTAGGCTTGAACCTACGCATTGGATGGTCCACGCTGGTTCTTTCCGGCAGATAAGAACCTACACTATTTGCCGATCCAAGCCTTTACGAAATCGTCAGGCTTGCCAAACGATGCAGTCATCGCTTCGGTAAATCCCTTGCCTTCGCGGAGCTTGGTGACCAAGGTGTTGAAGCGAGCCTTATTGTTGCGAGCCATCATGACGTTGGTGATCGCCATGCCAACTACTCCACCGGCCTCCTCGTCCAACTCGCCCTTCAAAAGAGCATTTGCATTGGGCACGCGCTGAGCAGCTTGCTCCATCGATTGCACCCACAACTTCACGCGTTGGTCGTCTTTCTTGTGTGTGTTGATGACCATGTTGCGACCAACGCCTTCAGCAAACCACGCTGGGACTTCGGCATGGCTTCCGATGTAAGCTGATGTAATCACTTGCAGAGCGACGGATGCCATCGGAGCCTCGGTGGTTTTTTCACCCGAGAGTACGCAGTAAACATCCAACGGATCAGCATACCAGTGCCCCATCCATTGTCTTGGCAGTTCGCGTTTCTCAGTCATCTTGCCAAACTCGCTGTAATCGTAGCGACTCTTGAGCACAAACACCGCGATCCCGCCGCGAACCAGAGGCTGATTGGCTGGAGCTGAAAACTGCTTCTTCACCGCCGCAATAGCTTTTTCCAATTCGTCGCGGATCTCGTCGATGCGCAGTTGAGGCACATTACCCAGGACGAACAGCTCGTCGGACTTTGCCATCGAAGGTTCGTCGTTGGGAAGCACTCGCTTCCATTTCTCAAACGCTCGTTCGCCGCGTCGCTCAAGCAACTCAGAGTGTTTAGCGCTATTGGCCCAAGCTGTGTTGATCACGGTGTTAATGTTTGCATCCGCGCGAGGCCCATCAAAGGTAGCCTTCTCGCGAATCCATGTGGCGATCTTTTCAATCTGTTCATCGCTTAGTGGAGGACGACCACCAGCGGGCATGCGCTGTCCGGAAAGTCCTTTGATCTTTTTGATGATTAGGCTATCGACGTCCTTGGGCGGAACGATCACCGCGCCGCTATCGCCACCGCGCAAGAACTGATTGAAGGTATCCATGCGGAAGCCTCCCGAAGCTTGTTGACCTCCGATGTGGCACCCGTTGCAGTTGTCGCGAAGGATCGGCGCGATGTCGCGAGCAAAGCTCACCGTCTCTTTGCCGCTGGATGCGACGACTTTAGCCGGACCTGCCGCGTCGGGAGCTGGCGTGGCCTTGGTCAGCTCTCCCAATGCGACTTTGGGATCGGGACCATCAAACTTAGCGCCTTCATCGATCCATCTTTTGAGCGTCGATAAATGGGCATCGGAAACTTTCGTTCCGTTCGGAGGCATCTCGCCGCCCTCAATGACTTCGATCACGCGACTGCCGGTCGACGAACCTGGAAAGACAACCTTGCCAGCGCGAGGACCTTGCATCAACACCTCGTAACTGCTCATCGAGAATCGGCCGCGCATTCCGGTGACATGGCAACCTCCGCAATTGCTAACAAGTATCGGAGCCACATCATCTTTGAAGCTCACCGGTTTCTCTCCAGGCTTGGAATCTTTGCCCTTGCCGATCAAGTCATCCCAGCTCTTCAACGGGTCGAGTTCGACGCCTTCTAACTCCAAAAGCGCGTGAGCTCGGACCAATTTCTGATAGATGGGCTCGGCGGTGCGTTGAAGAGCAGGACTGGATCGATCCTCGAGGACCTTGGCCAAGTCTTTGTGGATCTCGTTGATCAGCTTGGCAGCTTCGACCATCTTTTGACCGTTGTACAGCTTGCCAGCTTCGCGAGTCTTTTCGCTGAGCTCGTTGAGTTTAGCCCGCTGCTGGGGAGTCATCGCCAAGAGCGGCACGACCAACAGGGCAAAAAACAGCGAGGCGATGGCAACGGTCCAATTTCGATTCATGACAAGTTCTTTAGTGGTTTCGCTCTCAACCCGAAGCGTTAGCGAGGGATCTTCCCAACCCGAAGCGTCAGCGAGGGATTTTGCAACCCGCCGCGTTACCGAGGGATTTCTTGCTTTGGTTTTCAGGGCCGAAAGCCCGATACATCCTCTGCCGGTGCCGGGAGGCACCGGTCTTGCTATTCCAGCGGCTCTCAAGGCCCGAAGGGCCGACACACGCGATCATGTGCCGCCCCTTCGGGGCTCGTCACACCATTGGTCTTCGAACCGGGGCTTAGCAGCCCCGGCAGAGGATATGTCGGCCCTCCGGGCCTTCCCTCGCTAACGCTTCGGGTTACGAGGTCCGTCGCTAACGCTTCATGTTGGGAAGATCCCTCGCTGACGCAGCGGGTTGGGATTTAGTCAACATAACCAGTATATCTAGCGAAAAGGCGGCTCAAGGGTACTCAGCCGGGGCCAAGGCGGTTTTTGAGCGGTTCACGGGCTTCCAGACGAGCCGAAATGCCGTTAGGCTGCGGATTATTGGCAACTTCATTGGGTCACTTTAGAACATTTTCACCGGACCGACACAACATGTCCTCACAGCCTACCCCCAGCCCCGCTCGCGACGTTTCCTTGACCGATTTTCAGGCCAAGATTAAGGCAATGTACTACGAAAAAGACGTTCAACGCGGCGTCGACGGTACATTTATGTGGCTGATGGAAGAGGTTGGCGAACTGGCCAGCGCGCTTCGGGAAGGGACTCCGGAGGAGCTGAGCGGCGAGTTCGCGGATGTGCTAGCTTGGCTGGCGACAATCGCTAATGTGGCCGGGATTGATCTTGGCGAAGCGATTCAAAAGAAATACGGTACTGGCTGTCCTGGCTGCAATCGAATGGTTTGCACCTGCCCAATTGACGAAAAGCCCTAGTACAATGAGTTGTCAGTACAATGGGTGGACTACTAATGTCGGCGAGCCTACGAAGGAGTGAGTTCAGATGATCCATCGACGAGACTGGTTAGCCCGTTGCGCGGCGACGGCGGCCACTGCAGGAATCGCTCTAAGCTCCCGACGCTCGCTACTGGCCGGGACTGGCAAACGCTTGGAACCAGCTTGGGAGCAAAGCATTCGTTCCGGCCTTGATTATTTGGCTCGCACGCAAAGTACCGGAGGCCAGTGGAGTTCGACGGTCTATCCCGTCGCAATCTCCGCTCTGGCCGGTATCGCATTGATATGTTCCGGGTCAACAACGACTCAGGGGCCTTACTCAAAGCAGATCGCTCGCTGCACCGATTACTTGCTATCGAAGTGTCGCGATAACGGACTGATCGGCGATCCGACTACCGATAATCGCTACACCTACGGACACGGCTTCGGCATGCTGATGCTCAGCCAAGTCTTAGGCGAAGAAGGTTACGAGGACCGTCGAGAAGAGTTGATCGAAAAATTGAAGGCAGCGGTTAAATTCTGCATCAATGCACAAACCGATGCAGGCGGCTGGGGCTATGTGAGCGCGAAAGATGGTGCGAACTACGACGAGGGCTCGACGACGATCACTCAAGTTCAAGGCTTGCGAGGCTGTCGTAACGCGGGCATTCCTGTTTCGGCTGATGTGATCGACCGCGCCAAGAAGTATATCTACGGCTGCATGAACGCCGACGGCGGCATCAGCTACTCGAGCAAGCAGATGGGAACGTCGCGACCTGCGATCACAGCCGCCGCGCTGGCTGCGCTCTACAATGCGGGCGATTATTCAGGCGACCAAGTTCCGAAGATGATGAAGCACGCTCGCGATTCCTTGCATGACGATCTCACCGATCAAGGCGCTGCATTTGGTCACTGGCACTACACCTATCTGTACTACAGCCAAGTCGTCTATCGCCAAGGCGATGAAGAATGGCTGCCGTTCCGCGATCGCTTGTACCGTCGCATCGTCTCCGAGCAACGCTCGGATGGACACTGGGAAGGCCAGATCAGTCCGGTTTACATTACGGCCTGCAGTCTGATCATGCTGCAATTGGATTATGGACTCTTGCCCATCTATCAACGGTAAGTGGCGGCTCCATTGCACATCGTTGACAAGCTCTCGCGATTTTCGCTTCTGGTACTGGCGTTGCTTCTACCAGCAGCGCTGTATGCTGTTTACAAACTGCCCATTGGATCTGCGGGAGTTCACGAGTGGTTGCCGCAGGGTCGCGTCGAGCGAGACCGCTACGAAAAATTTCTCGCGCAGTTTGGTAGCGACCAAGTCTTAGTGGTCTCGTGGGACGGTGCTGATACCAACGACCCGCGTGTTGAAAATCTAGTCGAGCGAATTCGTCAGAGCAGTGGCGCTGATTCCCTTTTTACCTCAGTTGTATCAGGCAGCGAAGTCATTCAATCGCTGAAACAATCTAAGTTGAGGCTAAGCGATGCAGAGATCCAACATCGCTTAGAAGGTACGCTGGTCGGTAAGTCAGGCATCGTGCCGATCATTATCAGCGTTAGTCCCACAGGCATCGCGCAGCATAAACTCACCATCGAGACAATCCGCGAGTTTGCCGATCAGGTCGAGGGACTTGGTCGCGAACAATTGCGGATGGTCGGCGCGGTACACGAGTCCTACGCCATCGACATTGCCGCGGAACAGAGCTTATCGCAACTGGTTCTGCCATCTACAGTCCTGGCTTTATCGATTAGCTGGATCTGTTTGGGCAGCTTCCGCGCGGTCTGTGTGGTTATGTTGCTCGCTGGATCAGGGCAATTGGTGGCCGTCAGCGTGGTCTATTATTGCGGCTATCAGTTCAGCGCGGTCTTGATTGTATT
>CAYWNG010000280.1:0-8290 GCA_964458685.1 uncultured Pirellulaceae bacterium | reverse complement strand
TCTGGCTTCCAAACCAAAAACGTCCCTTACTGTCCTCAAAGATGGAAATGATTCCACTGGAATATTTGAGTTGCAATCCCGTATCGCGCGCTACCGCGTCTGCTTCCAACACAAGTTCAGGCTGCGTTTCTACATTATCTTGGTCCGAAGATTGCTGACTTGAGCAAGAACTGAGCAGTACGACAACCAGCATGACGGAGCAACGGGCGCGTACGCTATTTGTTTCTCTCACTATTTTCCCTATCTCTTTTTCTGTCTAGCGATCACAGTAATCACATCCGCTGATTCGCTAGGCGGAGAACAAGGTTCCAGTCTACTCTATTTAGCCAAACAGGCAGTTCAGTTGCCAGAGCCGATGACTGGATTCGCGATAATTTAAAGCTTTGAGCTGTAGGGTATAAGGAGTAAGCGCGCGGGTGAGTTCGTTACTCGTAGTGCGTTGAATGTTGGCAAGAAGATGTGGGCAAGAAGATGGAGCGTTTGAATCGCGGAGAATAGCTTCGAAAACTGAGGCTCAAGCGAATGGTAAGTTTGCAATGGAAGAACGACGCTGCATGCATTCTCCTGCTCGCATTCTCTTGCGTACTTGTTCTAGAGTTTTCAGTTCCGCGAATTAGTAATGCCCTAAACAGCCAAGTAAGCGCCGGGTGAGTTCGTTACGCGTAGTGCGTTGATGTTGGCAAGAAGATGTGGGCAAGAAGATGGAACGCTTGAATCGCGGAGAATAGCTTCGAGAACTGAGGCTCGGGCAGGAAGGGGCCGCCTCTGACCGTGAGTTGTTGAGCTTACGCTTCAACTTGGTATCTGCAATGTCCACGACTCGATAACTTCCTTCATCATGGGACGCCCGACCAGATAACCTTGCAAGATGTCGCAGCCAGCCGAAGCAAGGAAGCCGCGCTGAGCGTCGGTTTCGACACCTTCAGCGACAACCGTCAGTCCCAGTCCGTGCCCCAACGCGATAATCGCATTGGAGATGGCAGCCAAGTTGCGGTCGTTGGTTACTTCCGACACAAACGAACGATCGATCTTGAGTGTGTCGATTCGGAAATGCCGTAAATAGTTCAGCGACGAATAGCCAGTTCCAAAATCGTCGATTGCGATACGGAAGCCGTGTTCATGCATTCGCTTGAAGGTGGCTATCGCAAACTGAATATCCTCAATCACTGCGTTTTCGGTAATCTCTAGCTCGATCCATTCAGGCCTGGCATCCTGATCAGCAACCAATTTGATCAATTGATCAACGAACGTCGGCGATCGGAGCTGCTGAGGAGAAACGTTCACGGCGATCGGCAATAGATCTGGTCGAGTGGTCGCCCACTGCTTGGCTGTTGTGATCGCACTCTTGAGCACGCTTGTTCCAAGCTGCAAGATCAAGCCCGATTCTTCCGCGACTGGAATAAACTCGCCTGGTGATACGTTGGTTCCATCGGGCTTGATCCATCGCGCGAGTGCTTCGCAACCGGCTGGCTCCATCGTTTGAGCGGTGATTTTGGGCTGGAAGGCAAGCTTGATTTCACCATCGGCCAATGCGCGACGGAGTTCTTGCTGAAGGCAATGACGTTGTTCAGTGCGAGCTTGCATCTCTTTCGAAAAGATACGAGCTTGATTCTTTCCAGCCGCCTTAGCCGCATACATGGCGATGTCAGCGTTGGACATCAGTACTTCTGAGTCTCGACCGTGAAGTGGAAAGATCGATGTGCCGATCGACATTCCCGTGGTCAGTTCCATTTCGCCGACCAAGATTGGCTGTTGAAACCTTTCGATGATCAGACTTAGCGTTTCAGTAACGGATGCAGCGTCAAACTGCGAGTATTCCCAAACTGCTGCGAATTCATCGCCACCGAATCTTGCGACCATCGCGTTCGATCCGAACGCAGACTTAAGGATCTGGCCAACCTCCACAAGCAGCTTGTCGCCGGTCGAGTGCCCCGAGACATCGTTGATGCTCTTGAAGTCGTCCAAGTCCATGAAGCAGATCGCCAGATTCGTCTCGGCGCACTTCTTGGTTCGAATCAGCGTATTAATGTGCCGCGTAAACATCCGGCGATTGGGAAGCCCAGTCAGATTGTCGATGAGCGCTTGCTTCTCCAATTGCTTCTGCGATCGCTCTAATTGGGTTACATCGGAAAACAGAGCAATGATTTGGCGAGTCTGATTGTAGACGCTTTGCGATGGACTCAGTGAAAGCCAGAACCATCGCTCTTGTCCTTCGGCGTCGATTGTCGAGGTCTTACCTGTCCACGGCGTGCCATTACTAACCGAACAGAGAATCGATTCAAAGTTTTCAATCTGCAAATCGATCGTATCTGCTAACAACTTACCGGTTGGAAACTCGCAATCAATTAGATCAAGGAATCGCGGATTCGCCTCCAGAATATGACCATTAGTCGAGAGAATCGCAACACCCTCGGCGATGTTGTTAAACACGCTAGCCAAGAGCCCCAGTCGATCTTCGCGCTGCCGCTGTTGAGTCACATCGCGCGAGAGAGCGATCAAGTAACGTTGATCTGTCAGCCCATCTTCGAACAGTGCTCGTCGAACGGAATACTCGCGTGTGCTACCATCTTTGTGCTTGCGAGCAATTTCGCTCTCAACCAAAAGATCTTTGTGGTAATTGTCTACGAAGTCATCTACGCCGGGGCCAGTTGCAAGGCCCGTCATGATGCTGGGCTTCCGACAACCTGCTTTCGCGTTCTGTCGATTGCATCACAAAAGGCATCATTGGCGACAACAATTTTGTTCGAGCCATCGGTAACGCAAAGGGGATCTGGAACCGAGTTGATGATTGAGTTCAAGAAGTCGCGGTGTTGTCGGACTGCGTTTTCAAATTGCTGCCTAGAGCTAATGTCAGCGATATTGACCAACACATGCGTCGCTCCATCCATTTCGAAGCTGCTCATCTTGATCTCGCACCAGGCGACGGAGGCTTCGCGATGGAATGCAGCTTCGAAGAGCCCAGGAATGCCGTCGATTGCATCGGCCATCATCGCGCGAATCAATCGTTCGTCGCGAGCTCCGCCCAGGAGCCTTTCCGAAGTCAAACAAACGGGCCAACTTGCGAGCAACTCTTCTTCAGTGCATTCGAACAGTCGTAGAGAGTTCTGATTGCAGGAGACGCAGTTGCCATCTTTCAAAATCAGAACAGCATCGCTAGTCCGTGCATAGATCGTTTGAGCTAGTTGCTCTTTGTCCCGCGCGGCTCTTTCGGCTTCAGCGCGAGCTTGCACTAACTGCTGCTTCGTGTCTTCCAATTGCGCGATGATCTGCGCAGATCGAGTGATCGTTTCGGCTTGATGCCGGACGATCTCTTCGAATTCAAGCCGAGCAGAATGTGCGATTTCAGCAGTGCTAATGACGGCATCCTGCAATTGATCTACTCTGGCTTGCAGCGAGAGCCCATGTCCGTCGGAGATCTGATCTTCAAAAACACCGTCAATGGAGAGTGCGATCTCCTGGAGAAGCGAATCGATCTGATCGATTCCACGACGATTCACTGAAATGGCTGAATCGCTCGTGCTTCTTTCTTTGAATTTTGCGAGAGACTGGCCCAAAGTTGACACCTAAATTCACTACTAAATTTGGCTTAGGCGGGCAAAGCCTCGGCACTACTTACATCACTTGGGGCGTTCGATCTATTGCAATATCTTAGATCTCAGCAGCCGAGATGGTGTGTCAGATTGGCCTGTTTGGCGCTAGTGGTACATTAACCTCAAACGACCTGAATTGACTTTGACGAAAATTCCGGCTGAACGTTGAAATAGAAGGGGGGATTTTGCCAAAGCTCAACTTGACAGGCTTGCCACAAAGCGAGACGAAACAGACTGGGAGAGGGGAAATTGCATCCGTATGAGGGATTGGGAAGGACGACTTGGATTGGCTGGTAACGCAAAAAGTCAGTCCCTCGCCATCGCGCTAACGCATCGGGTTGTGAAGTAGCTCAATCTGGCAACGTCAAACTAGTGACTAAGCTCACGACAGATTACTGTTGCAACGAAAAGAGCAGCATGTTGATTCCCAGCCGCGCGGCATCTTCACGAACGTAGCCTTTACACTGTAGCGAGTGTTTGCTTTCAAGCGCACAGCTAATGTCCAGCGGGGAAAACAGCACACAGATGCGATCATCTTGGTAGCCCGCTTCAAGTATCGGGGCTCGACGTTGAATGTTCGCGGATAGCGGACCTCCGCCACCTTCTGCTTTGTCGATGACGGAAAGCTCTGGAATGTCAAAGCCTCCGAATTTCCTAGTGAACAACGGGTGCTTGGAAACATCCATCGTCTTCAGCGGTCGTCCGAGGATAATCTCCATCTCACTTCGAAAACTCTCCGTGAATTGTTCGTCGGCGCAGATCGAGTCGCAAACAAGTGTGCCGCCATTCTTGAAGTGAACGCGAAGCGCATCGCGCTGCGACTCGCTCAACTGCAGCTTGCCGCGGCCGTGCATGAAGACAACGGTGAATGCTTCTAAGCTCTCCTTTTCGATCGGTACCAGCTTCTTATCGCTACTCATTTGGAACGGATTCTCTTGATTGAGCCATTCGATCAGAGTTTTCACAGCTCGTGGAGCGTCATCTGCACCGGCATTGTGCTGAAGTATTGGAAGGGTGAACAAGCCTCGTTCGGTAGAGGTCTTCTGTATGACCTCTTGTAAGATGCTAACCGTGTCGAGCTTCTCCTTGAGTTCCTTGCCAGACGCGTAGCTCAACACATTCACCCCAACCTTGGTTGCTGTATTGAGATCACCAAGAACGGCTGGCGAGTAATCTGGCATGTTGCCGTACGGCAAGTTCAATTCCCAACGACACGACAAGCTGTAGGGACTGTAGACGACACCCAGTCGACAGCATGTTTGCACACCGTACAGCCAAGTCCCTTCGGGCAAGTCCTTGGGATCGATCGATGTCTCGGCGGTCCAGATCGGATGATCGGGAGCGAGCTTCTCTAACGGCGATTCGAACAACTCGACAACCAGCTTCTTGAAATACTCTTCGAATGCAGCGCCATTACAGCCATCTCCATTACAGGCCTCGGCAAAGATAAATCCGCCTTGATCGACATAACGCTTGAGCAACAGTTTTTCGTCGCGAGAAAAATTAGGTGCGTTCGAGCCTGAAATGAACAGTACCGGAGCTTCCAGCAGATCTTCGACCTTGGCTTGCTTGATTCGCACCGTTTGCCAAGCTAAGTCACGCTTCCAAGCCTTCTCCGTGTGAGCCGTCAAGTGTTGGACCGACATGGGGTGATGGTTCCAGTCAGAATCCTGTCCAAAGTCTAAGCGATTAACGACGACTTGACGTTTACCTTTAGCCAGGAACAGTAAAGCTAATGCGCTTTCGGTAAAGCTATTACCTAAAGTGCCTCCGTCGAATTCTCGAAAGCCGCCGCTCTCTGCTTGATAGGCTAGGATCGGGCGAATCCCTTCCCGATACCAGTCGCGGTTACCTCGGGCGTCCACAAAAAAACGCCTTCCGGAAAGCCGTCCCGCTCGTTCCAGACCATACATGTAGTAGTAGTAAAATCTCCCGTTTCCCGGATTACTCAAGACATTGAAATTTCTTCCCATCCAACCGATGGCCTTCTCAATTCGTCGACGAATATCGTCATCACCTCCACAACATTGGACAGATTCTCGGGCAGATGCAGCAAGTTGATCCGACTGTGAACCGACGATGATCAGCGAAGCGATACCAGCGCAGGTCATACTGCCCGTAGCGACGTCGTTGTTGCCGTATCTAAAACTGCCGTCATCGTTCTGGAGATTGACCCAATAGATCCGAGCCTTATCAAAGGCCACCTTGAGCCGCTGCTTGGGGACGTCAACGCTAACGCGCTGAGCTTCGTGCAGGGCCAACAGGGCAAACTGACTGTTCGAAGGATCGCTTCCTCCAAATCGATTCTCATAGGACCAGCCGCCATCGTCGAGTTGGTTACTGATCAACCACTCCACGTTTTTCCGAATAGCTGATGCATAAAGATCCGGGTCCGCCACACAAAATGCCATAGTCTGCAGTGAGACGGTGTAGGTCTTCGATAACTCTTTGGACGAAATGTATCGCAGCGCGCGCTTCATCTGAGGTGAAGTGGGGTCCTCCCCAGCATTTAGAAGCGCCAAGGTCACCAGGCACGACGCTCCCATCTCGTATCCACCAACCTCCTTCCAACCCCCTGAGCCGTTTTGGTTTTGGATCAAGTAATCGACCGACTTGCGAATCGCACGATCAACCTGCTCGGCGGAGGCCTCGTTCTGAGCCCTGGCACAGTTAAAGCTGGCACTGCCGAGGCAAAGAAATGTTGCTAAAATAAAAGTCACTCTCACAAGCATCTTACGAAGACTCATCTGTTTGACTCGCAATCCAATCGTTTCCATGAGAGCGTTCATTCAACATCCATCTGGCAGAGGCGCAACTAAGCCTACCAGCCTTTTAGTATAGCACGTAAAGTTAGGGAATCGGATAGTGTCGAATAAGCCCAAGAATGTTGGCGATCTGCTCAAGGAGTTTCGCGAGCACCGAGATGCGATGCGCATGGAACTGGCCAAGGTCATTGTTGGCCAAGACGAAGTGATTGAGCAACTGCTGGCTGCGATCTTCACGCGAGGCCACTGCTTGCTGGAAGGCGTTCCGGGCTTGGCCAAGACCTTGATGGTCAGCTCGCTGGCCAAAATCGTCGATGTCACGTTCAATCGAGTCCAATTCACGCCCGACTTGATGCCTTCGGACATCACCGGTACCAACGTTTTGGATGAAGATGAAAACGGCCGCCGACAATTTAACTTCGTCGAAGGCCCGATCTTCACGAACATTCTCTTAGCGGACGAAATCAACCGAACTCCACCCAAGACACAAGCCGCCCTTCTGCAAGCGATGCAGGAACGGGAAGTTTCGGTAGGACGTACGACCTATCAATTGCCCGATCCCTTTTTTACTATTGCGACACAGAACCCGATCGAACAAGAAGGAACTTACCCGCTTCCCGAAGCTCAGCTCGACCGCTTTATGTTCAACATCAAGGTCGGCTATCCGTCGCTTGAAGAGGAAGAGCAGATTCTGCTGGCTACGACTCGCAATGAAAAGCCCGAGATCACCAAGATCCTTTCAGCTCGCGCCATTTTGAATATCCAAAAGCTGGTTCAGAGCGTGGCTGTCAGCCCCTACATCGTAAAGTACGTCGCACAGTTGGTTCGAGCGACCCGACCGCGAGACGAGAAGGCACCTGCTTTCGTCAAAGAGATGATCGATTGGGGAGCGGGTCCACGCGCGGGTCAGTTCTTGATCAATGGCGGTAAAGCGATCGCCGCGATGGATGGTCGATTTAGTGTGGCTATCGAAGATATCAAACGAGTAGCTGTACCAGTATTGCGTCACCGACTGGCCACCAATTTTCAAGCTCAAGCCGAAGGCATGGACAGCGAACAGATCGTGCGTCGCTTAGTCAAAGAAATTCCCGATCCGCCAATTCCAAAGTTTGAGGCTCCACCTATTCAACGCTGATAGCGTGGTGATCACAACTGAACCGCAGACGCCGCAGCAATGAACCGCAGTCGCTAGTTTGATGTTACACTTTGGTTTTGGGGGGCGAATCCCTGTCCGTTTACCTAGCCCAGCCCATCGGGCTGGGACTGAATACGAATGATGAAGAATGGCCGCTGTCGAACAGTACTTGAAGCCCGAACTAGCCGCTCAGATCAAGCGACTGGATCTTCGTGCGCAGATGGTTGTACGCGGCTTTCTACAAGGCTTGCACGCTAGTCCCTTCCACGGATTCAGCGTGGAATTCAGCGAGCATCGCTTGTACTCCCACGGCGATGACCCGAAGGATATCGACTGGATCGCCTACGCTAAGACTGGCAAGTACTACGTTAAGAAGTTTGAATCTGAGACGAACATCACTGGTTACCTGGCTATCGATCTCAGCCAATCGATGAACTACACCTACCGGCAATCGCTGACCAAGTTGGATTACTCGATCTGCTTAGCCGCCGCGCTGGCGTACTTGATGATCAGTCAGCAAGACCCTGTGGGACTGGTCACTTTCGACACGAAGTTAGGTGCTTGCGTGCCGCCGAGAAGTCGCCGAAGTCAACTGCCGACGATCCTGAGTCAATTGACCAAGCTCAAGGTCGCTGGCAAGACTGACTTGGCCGGATCGATGATGCAGCTCGCCGCCATGCTTCGCCACCGCAGCTTGCTGATGATCTTTAGCGATCTGCTCACGGAAGAAGCTCCCATGCTTAAGGCACTCCGCAATCTTCGCCACTCGGGGCATGACATCATTGTGTTCCATGTGTTAG
>CAYWNG010000279.1:0-8293 GCA_964458685.1 uncultured Pirellulaceae bacterium | reverse complement strand
GTGTTTGATGAAACTCAAAAATGGGTTCCGGTCTACAAAGAATCTGCTGTCAATAAAGAGGATGGCTACATAGAAGGTCCATGGGGCACCGCTGGTTCAATGACCTTTCCGCAATTCGATCCTCGTTACGTTTGGACCACACCTCCAAGCATTCTGGAATTATCTCACCAGTTTCCGCTCGGCGATTTCATTCGCTCCGGAGCAATTAAGGCGGCTCGCCAAAACTCGCGCGGCAAGAATGTCTCAGCGCTGTTCGCCACCTTGACACAGCGCGGAGTGACCTACATTACGGAAGTGTCTTTTCCACCAACTGGCATGCCGGAGCAGTTCATTCTCTACGCGGCTGTTGCTGGCGAATTCAGCGTCCAGAAGACTAAGGATGCACAGGTAGGAAATTATCCAGTGGTCAACAAGTTGAAATGGGCCGAATATGGTCGAGACCTTTTTGTACCAATTGAAGGCTCGCAGGTTGAAACAAAAAAGTCCGAATCAATTGAGTTCTTATACGACAATCGTTGGCTGCTTGGCTCTGCGGTTCCCGATTGGGTCCTCAAAGACCCCCGCGATAATCACGTCAATCTGGAAGATCTGAAATTCGACAAGGCGGTTTTGTATTCGAAGTAGGCATGAAGTCATGCTCACCAAGTGACAAGGATGCAGATGAATTGCTGAGAGGAGACCGGAGCTGTTTTTTTTGCGAGAGCTTTCTATCGTCGCTCCGCCACCCGACCTTCTTTCGACATTTCCTGGGACTGGCGTCCAAGGCTATAAACTGCCGGTCAGAGGAACATTGCCTGGGCGTAGCTCTTCCCCATCAATCGTTAGGTTGTAGTGCCGACGAATTCTATTCCATTCCATTCCAACCAAATGTAGTGAAGTGTTCTTCAACCATTTTCCCGCGGCGGTCGAACTTCTACTTAAAGTCTTCGGTGCAAGAGCGCTGGGCGGTGGAGCATAGGGGGTTACATCAGGTTGCATAGTTACTCGTAAAATGGCGGAGGTCACTAACCTCGCATACGACCCGAAGACCAATATAGTCTGGTTGAGATCGCAACAGCCTGCCCAGTTCGTCGTCACAATCCTCAACAGCTTCATCCAGGCTTGGGTCCCCCATGTTCGCTCTTTGAGATATTCTGCTGCCACATGTACAGCGCGAGGCGATGACATATGCGGCACCACCTCGCGCAACATGTTCGATCGGCTCTGGATCATCAATCCAGGCTGCCCCGTCACATGGTGCCCCCTCATAGTTTGAATGCCAGGAATCATCGCACCACTCTTGCACGTTGCCAAGCATATCGAAAAGTCCCCAGGGATTGGGCGGAAACCTATCGACAGGGGTCGTTCTGGCTATTGGGCTATCAAAGCTGGGAAAGTCACCGAACTTCACATTGTGGTCTACATTGCCGTCGCGTGGACCAATTAGATCACCACAGTAGCAACGGCCTGTCGTACCACCTCGACAAGCGTACTCCCACTCCGCCTCTGAAGGCAGTCTGAAAAAGCAATTCTGAATCTCGCTCATCCGAGCACAGAATCGTTGCGCTTCGAACCAATCAACTTGTTCGACTGGATGTAGCGGTGATTTGCATCGAGATGGATTCTGTTCCATGACCGCCGCCCATTGCTGCTGGGTGATAGGGTACTTGCCCAAGTAAAATGGCTTTTCGAAACGAACAAAGCGTTTCGGAAGCGAAGTACACCAACTTGGCGACTCGTTATCAGAGTCCTTGTACATTTGCCGTTCTTCCATTGACGGTGCCTCCCCCATGAGGAACTGACCGGTAGGGATCAAGACAAGTTCCAAAGGGATACCGCCAGGTAACTTCATGACAAGTTGCGAAGAAAGCTCAATTCCAGTTGGCTCGACTGAACCAAACTTCTTTCGAGTTGATTTAGCAAGACGGCGAGCCTGCGCAACTTTGCGCTTCATGGGGCCCTCTCTGTGAACATCCAACGCATCGATCATTTGCTCGCGAGGATGCCCGAGCTTCTCGCCGTATTTGATTACAAAGTCGTCGTAAGTAGACCCCAGTAGTTTTTCGAGAGAGTTCGAATCTGGGTCATACTCGTCCTGCTCGGAGGAACAGGTCTTTGAGGGGTCAAAAACGTTACCGCAGACGCTACATTCATACTGTTGAGGTTCGACGTCTCGCCATCGTTCGACGTTAGCGATAGCTTTGCATTGAGGGCAGTGCGCAAATACAGTGTACCAGCCCAGATCTACGTGGCCTGGGGGTGGTACGAAAACATGCAGTGGTAAATCGTACTTGATCGAGGCCTCCAAGGCGCAAAAGAAGGCCTGATAGTCTCGACCATATTCGGAGGCTGGATCAAAGTCGGAGAACGCAAAACGAACATCGCCGAAAACGGGCTCACTTCCAGGATCTGCTGGATCCGAAGCCCAAAGCAGAGGCAACGCCGTGCTGAGAAGCTGGAGTAGCATTCGGCACTGTTTGCGGTCCAGCGGCGACTTCATCCAGAAGCCAAACCAAAGCGGGTCTGTAAGCTGAAACGCATCTGCCATTTCGTCTTGAATATTCAGCCTATCGATTACCTTCCAAAGCAATTCGTCCAGCGAACCACTGCTCGGGTACATGACCTCTAGATCGCCAAAGCAGCCCGCCAGCAGATTGTTCTTCCCACTCTCTGATCGCACTACATTAGCTTCACAGTTTCCGCACGCTTTGACTGCTGTTTTCCATCCTCCAAGTTGATCGCCAATTTCGTCGATCTTTACGCCAGAACAGGGAATGTAGACCGTTGTATCATGCGAGTCTCGTCCCCAGATCTCGCTTGTAACCCAGATTTTATCAACGATCTTGGAATTCTCTTTCGACATCTCGTTGCAACACTGTTGTGGTAAGTACAAACGTTGACGCGTTACCATCGGGTCTTCCCAGCGATCACCGTCTCGTAGCTTGCAGGCTTTTTCCAAGGCCCAATAAACACATTGTCGAGTGTCAGACATGGTTCCCTCGATGATGGAAGAGAAATCTTTGATTCAACCGCTCATTCTAGGATACGATTTTCCGCCGTGGAATTCACCTCTTTTCCGTGTCTATTCTCTCAATTCAGGATGAGAGACGTCACCGTGGGTCGCGCTAGAGGAACTAACGTGGGCAATGCTCACCATGGTGAGTCGCGAAGCGACGGCATTTTCTGATTGTCGTGCGGATGAATTGATGGGTTGATGGTTTGAAGCCAAGTTGGCGCTTCAATTTCACGAGAGCTTTCTATCGTCGCTCCGCGACTACCGGACCTACTTTCGCTTGTACCTGGGACTCGCATCCCAGGCTGTAAAATGGCATCGCGTCCGCGATTGAAATCCAGCAGCCGATGGTGTGTTGCGCATGCGGATGTGGCGGGAAGCGATGTAGAGCGTGGGGTAACGTTCGTTTTGAAGTGACGTTGGTTTGTAGAACGCATGCGGCACACACCCTACAAAGAACTACGAAGAACACTCATCGCTCGACTTGTGTCAAGCTGTTGATGCACTGGGCGGCTTGAGTGGCGGACTGTTGATGAAGCTCAAGCAGTTGCTGTGACGTGGGTGGCGATTCTTGCCAGGTGAGTCGAGCTTTTGCAACTGCGTCGAGTAGTTGCGACTCGACGTCGAGCGTACTCTTCCAAATGGCTTGCATTCCTGCGCCTTGAAGAAACTCGGCACCGTCGTCTTTGGGCTGAGTGTAGTTCTGCTGCCGGAGTTTCCTAACAGCGCTACAGAGCGGACTCTTGCCGTCGCCAATCAGCGGCTGAGCAATCTCGCCAGCTTTGACCCAACATGGCACCGCTACAGAAAAGTTGGGCTCGCCAAGCATAACCCACATGGTAGTTAACAGGGGATCTTCGTTGGGAAGCACGCCTTGAAAAACTGCCGCTGAAACGCTGGTCCGACGACTGATGGTTGAAGCAGTATCGATAGACTCCATCAACGGACCAATTTCGCCGTTGATGCTCCCACAGATCGGCTGTCCCTTGGCATCGGCCAAGTCGCGAGCACAATGCTGTAGCAGATACTTCACGGATATCTTTCCATCGCTGATTGCCTGACGCATCAATTGGTCGGCTCGCAAGTAGCGATTTCCCGAGTAGATTGCGGCCGCGTCTTCGTCGCTGATTTCACGCTTGCCTTGATCCATCAACGCAAAGTTGGATCGCACGACATATCCGTTGGGAGCATCCTTGGGGTCATTAGCGTCCCACCTGGCGAACTCCGTTGGCGAGGCTTCGAATAACATGGCTCCACCGTTGCGGTCGATGACTCCATAGGTAGCGTTGGTCGATCGCTTGCCATTGGTTTGCTCAAGTAGCTTCTCAAAATCCGCCACTGTCGCGCAGCTTTGTAAAGCTCGCAACATCAAGCCTCCATTGCCTGGTCCCTTCACAGCAGGGTCAGTCAAGTCGCGACACAACGAGTTCTCAATGCACAGGCCCGCTTCGTTGACTCCCATCCACACAGCATCACGCTTTCCAGCGTTGACCACGGCTATGCAGCGATACTTGCCTTTGTCTAAGAAGACGACTTGGTTGTCGCGATACGGAGCGTCACGATTCTTCCAAAGCAAAGGCCGCCCATCCACGGTGACTTTGCCACTGATCACAGCCGTCGTGCAAGCATAGGATGGTGCAGTCATCAGCATTACGAGAATGCCAACGATGGTCTTTCGAAAGTGCAGTAAGTGAAGCATGTTTATCCAATCCACGTGAATAGTCTACTTGGATCTTGAGTGGGATTCGCGACCAACTGCCAGCTATGCGTTGGTTTGGGAGGGCAGATCAGTTCCAGTTGCCGTATCTTTCCGCGGCGGCTTACCAAGAGTTCCAGCGGTTTCTCAAGCGGCGAATCGTTGAGGCGTGTGGTCCAGCTATCGGCAGTAATCCGATAGCCGCCGATCGAGATCAGTTCGTCATCCACGTTCAAACCAGCTCGATCCGCAGAAGAATTACGGAAGACTCGGCGGACCATCAGCTTGCCATCCTGCGGGGCGGTCTCGCAGCCAATCCATCCCTTGGGGTCAGCTTTGGTGTTTTCATCGATGACCACTGGCTGAAAGCAAAGTCCAAAATGTTCCAGGGCAGGAGCGAAATCAAACTCAGTTGTGGATCGCAATTGCTGGTCTAACCATTGACGAATGGTCGAATTGCCAAGCTCCTCCACAATGTCCGCAAAGTCATCGTGAGTGTAACCAGTTTCGTGATATCGAATCCACAACTGGCGCATCACGTCGTCCAATTTCGTTCGATCGTCTGATGCCTGCCGCAGTCGAGCGTCCAACAACCACGCAACTAGACAGCCCTTCAAGTAATAGCTGATGCGAGCGTTGGGAGTATTCTCGTCGGGTCGATAGTGCTTGACCCAAGCGTCCCAAGAAGCATTGGCTAGGTCTTGAACCAAGCGTCCGTGAGAGCTTTGCACAGCCTGAATTGTTGTGCTTAGTCGTGTGAGATATTCCTCTGGCGTAAAAAGTCCGCAGCGAACCACGAAGAGGTCATCGAAGTAGCTAGTGATTCCCTCTGCAATCCAAAGCTCTTCGAAAAACTGCTCGGCTTCGTAGTCATACCGCATCAATGTGCGAGGCCTCAACCGCCGCACGTTCCAAGTATGAAAGAACTCGTGACTGACTAAGGAAAGCCAATCAATGTAGGTCGCGCGCGATCGCTGCGCCCAACGACTGCACATTAAGACTGTCGAGTTATCATGCTCCAAACCGCCACCCGCCTCGGTACACAGATTGAGGAACCAGTAAGCTTGATAGGGAACTTCGGGCCAAAACTGGTGCTGCTTAGCGACGATCTTTGAAACATCTTGGACTACTTGATCGACATTCCACAAATCGTCAGAGTTCACGTGGACCAAGTAGTGCTCGCGACCGGATGACTCAAACGATTGACAAGTGAAGTTGCCACAAACAATCGGCGAATCAACAAGATCGTCAAAGTTCGCGGCTTGATAGATCACGCGATTGGGTTTCACTTCAATCTGCTTGAGTGACGAAGCGGTGTTTTGCCAAGTCGAGGGAAGATTCAGGGCAACTTGAATGGGTTGCTCGGAGAATCCTTCCACGCTCGGGAAGGTTGCTGCACCCGTCAAAAAACCGTAGTCGCAATCCAGCCAGTTGGTACGTACCGAGTTTTCGCGACAGTACAAGCGGTATTCAATTTTCAGCCAACCCACTCGCCCTTGATGTTGCACGAACCAACGATTCTTGCCATCGCGATGGAGTGGAATCTCTGTCGATTTGGGTTCGCCAGCTCCTTCGTAGAATTGAGCGGCAATCTTTTCGATGTTGCGGGTGTACTCACGCAACATGTAGCTGCCGGGAGTCCAAACCGGGAAGACAATCTCGGTCTGTTCTTGACCGTTTACCGGAATCCACAGAGAGATGTACGCGAGATGTTTGAAGGACTCGTCTAAGTCGACAACGTAGGTCAAGACCGGAGTAGACGGCGAAATCGGTGAAGCAGATTGATTCATGGAGGTACGGGAACGAGGAATTTCATCTGCCGCTCATGTCATTACTTCGGCAGTTGTCCCCATTGTAGCATCAACCGGCAACGCGCCAGTATCGCCAGACTTTAGAATGTCCCAAGCCAACATACGTCTGCAAGATGAAAAGAAAATGGGCGCCGAGTTGTATCGACGCCCATTGATCAAAGTTGTATCTCAATAGGATGAACTAGGGGAATCTATTGCTGAACCTTGCCAGCTCGTTCAGCAACGCTTTTTAGATTGAGTTCTGGGTACTCATTGGGAGTCACCTTTGTCGCTGCTTCAATTTGAGTTGGTGTTTCACTCACATTGACTGTTGTCTTATCTTCCTTCGATGCGAACTTCAGTGACTTGAAGGGAAGGGCTACGTAGGTCTTGCCAACGTTGGCCAATCCACCGAAGCCCACAACTGCGAACTTGATTTGACCGGAGCCGTTTTGAATCACCAATTCGTCCAAGTCACCTACGGATTCAGCGCCACTCTTGACCGTTGTGTCGATTACCTTTGAGGTGCAGATCATGCTAGCGGCGCTGATAGGGCTAGTTGGTTTGTCGACTCGGAAGAAAGTAGCGTTCTTGGCGGCCCAATTCGCGTCCGTAAGCTCAACGTAATCCTTGCCTTTTAGTAAAGGAGCGGAAGTGAGTTGCTTTGTCGGCATCGAGATGGTCGGATGGCAAGTCATCTTTCCATCAGCCATAGTACATTTGCAACGGAATGCCGACCAAGGCAGGGCCACCTGTGACTCACCAACGCCAGCTACGCCGCCAACGCCTAGAATCACGTAATGGACTTGTCCCGAATTGTCGAAGACAAATGACGCAATCTCTCCACAGACTTCGCCATCGCTATCTTTCACATTTGTGCCAATCAGCTTGCTGGTCGGCATGAGCATTTGACTGGCTTGGTCCAGCTTGTTGTCGATCTTCGGCGCAATTTCTTTTGGCAGAGTTCGTTCCTGCGCGGAACAAAGTGTTGTAGTTGCCAGTGCCAGCAACAGGTGAGTCAGGTACTTCATAGTTCTTCCTCGATTGAGACAGTGATCGTAAGAGCTGCGAACACGCTGGATGACAGCAAACAGTTTCGCAGCGAACCGCTAGCACTTGTGAAGCACATCTCATGCCAACGCTTCGTCAATGAGATTCAATTCAAGAATCGCTGCCCGCTCGATGAGTTTTGAAGAACGCAAAGGCACTTTTCATGCTCGGTTCTGGAGGGTGATCGATCATGGTGACCTCGCAGCAACCAGCGCATGACAACCGCTGCCCTACATTTTTAAGGACTAGAAGCTTGGCTAAATCAGATGCGGAACCAAACGATATAGTCGATATCGGGAGCTTTCACCCCTGACTGACGAAGCATGTTGACCAACTGAGCTCGATGATGGGTTCCGTGACAACAGAGCTGAATCATCGACTCGATGACTCGAACTGGAATCTTGATTCGACCTGGACTGGCAACCACGACACGCTGAGCGGACTCCTGGTCTAGGCTCTCAACCACGGAGTTTCGCTGGCCCGCAATCTCATGCCAACTCTCCACGAAATGCTCGACAGTCTCATCAGCCGAGTGTTTTGGAAGAGACTCTTCAATGCCGCTCCAATTGCCCAGCCACCATCGCTCGGCATCTCTGAGATGTGCAATAGTCTTGTGTATTGATCCCACACCCATTTTGAAATCGCGATGCAAAGCTTCGGCCGGTAAAGTCGACACAAGCTCCAGCAGTTTATTGTTCGCCCAGTCGTGATACTCGAAGTAGCTCCTGATCTGAGCCTTATGAAATTGAACTTGATCTCCTACAC
>CAYWNG010000278.1:0-8297 GCA_964458685.1 uncultured Pirellulaceae bacterium | reverse complement strand
AGCCTCAAGCCTCAAGCCTCAAGCCTCAAGCCTCAAGCCTCAAGCCTCAAGCCTGAACTTGGGGTTGGAGAAGGTTAGCTTTTGTTTTAAATTACCCGCAAGTTCGACTTACCCGACTGACTGTGCATTACCGCAAATTCACGGTTAGAAGTCGAATTGCACCTTGGAGGAGGTGCGTTAACCACTGAAACCCGAATGGAATTGGGAAATGGCCATGAAGCCACGCGACCTGCTTAGCAGGCTGCGCGCTCGGACTGCGCGCAAGCATGCCAAGGATTCTTCACGTACACCATCAAGCGACTCGACTCGTCAAAAACATTCGCGTCGAAGTCGAGTGCGAACAGCGTTTTTCGAATCGCTGGAATCTCGTTATCTGATGGCTACCGATGTTTACGTCCAGGGAACAAACTCGGGACAAGACACGATAGAGGTCTCTGTCAGTGGTGGCTATCTAAATGTCGCGATAAATGGCTTACCCACTCACAGCTTTCAGTTGAACCAAGTTGGATCGTTGACCATCGACGGACTCGCGCGCAACGACATTGTTCGACTGACGAGTAGCTTTACCCTGCCAGCCGGCAAAGATCTTTCGATTACGGCCGAAGAGATCTACGTCGCACATGGAATTTCGATTCAAGCCAACAACATTTCATTGCATAGCGTAGGAAGCGAAGTTGCTCTGACTGCTGCAAGTAATTTGCCCGTTGACCTTTCTGATCTTTTTGCCAGCGATCGCATTATCGAAATCGGCAATGGAGTTACTTTGACGGGCAATGTGATTGACATCCACGCCGAACGCGTTGCTAATGTCTATTCTCCCGCGCGCTTCTTTGGCATTGGGAACAAACACGCCAAGGTCACCATCGGCGGTTCAACGATTGTGGGCAATAGCGTTAACATTCAAGCTGATGCCAAAGATCTGAATGTCGACAACTTCTTGCCTGCGTTTGCATCGAGCTTTGGAAACGATGGAATTCAAGCACTCTACGGCAAGCTGGGACTTCCCGTTCCTGTATCGGTAATGATCCGCAAGAGCGAGTCCAATGTTCAGTTGAACTCGACCACCATTAATGCGACGGGTACAGTTGTCATCGATGCCACCAGTGCTACCGATTCTACAACGAGTGCTCTATCGGGAACGGCACTAGGTTCAAGCGGACCTCTGACTGCTGGGCTCTCGATGGCAACCACAGTCGCTCAGACCCAACTTAACGGAACAACTTCGATTACCGCTGGCGGATCAGTCTCGATCAGGTCCTCTGGAGATAATCGTGCTTCACAGAAAAGCAGCACCTCGGTGACTGGTCCCGACATGACCAAGCCTTCGGTGGACTTAAAGCAGTTTGGCGGAGCGATTGCTGTATCGATTTCAAACTCGACCGTGCGGACTGAAGTAGGTCCGCAAGTTGAGATTACATCCACAGCGGGCAATGTGGACGTTAAGGCCAATGGCAAGGTTTATCAAAAGGCCGACGCTTCTGTGTCGCTGCACGAAGATGGATCGGGCGGCTTGACAGTTTCCGTCGCAATCGAAAACGCAGTCGTTGAAGCGATCGTGGACGGGAAGATTACAGCCGCGGGTCTAGACACAGCGATGCCACTGAACGCCTCATCGCTCACATCTCCAGTAACCACGTTGAACATGCCAGGTCACGGATTGAAGACTGGCGAAAGACTGTTCTATATGGCCTCGAAGCCTGACGGGAGTGCGCCTACGACGTTGGATAATCTGCTCAGTGGTCAAGAGCTTTACGTCGTAGCTCTCGACGCTGATCATATACAACTGGTCCTTGAACCCGCAGTGGATCTATCGCTTGATACTTTTGGGCCCTTCGATCCCAATGCGGCTAACCCTGTGCATTCGCTGACCGGTGTGGGTTATGCTAAATTCAACTCGTCCTCTGCCGTTAACCTAGCGGCCAATACGATAAGGATTTCAAGCGCGGATGTACCCAACCTCAATCAGTTCACCAATGGAATGGAGGTTGTCTATCTGACCGCGACGGATACCGAGAACGTCGATCCTGTCGAGATAGGCGGCCTAAAGGGAGCTCGTCGATACATCGTCAAGAATGTGACTGCGGTTCCGGCGTCTTCGCCAGCGGCGATCACTTTACAGCTTGCTGATCCCGCAAGTCCTAACACCATTCTGGATTTGACAACCGCGGGTGTGGGCGGCGATCACTTTTTGCAGTTCCAAGGCTCGATCGCGTCCTTTATCCCCAATGACGATGATGCGAACAATGACAATACACATAATGATCCCGTCGTAAACGTCGGCTCAGATCAAATTACAATTCCAGGCCACGGCTGGCAAACAGGCGATGAAGTTATCTATCGGGTCGATCCGACGAAGGTTCTCAATCAACCTGTCACCAAGTCGATTATGTGGCTTGAATCCTTCGACATATCCCTGAATCCCAATCAGGTTAGTGAAGCAGGTCAAATCAACGTCGATATACAGAACAATATCCTGTTCAATGTCGACCTCTCCAGCCTTCCTGCGGGAACTCGCGTTCGTTACATCGCTGATCCTGCGGGCACTTCGATAGCTGGCTTAAACAACAATCAAATCTATTGGGTAATTCAATACGATGATGGATCTGCGGGGCTGGCAAGCTCCTATGCGAACGCTATCGCCGGTTCTCGCGTCGACTTGACTAGTACCGGAACAGGTACGAACCATCGTTTTGTGGTACAGGTTGTGGATGACAGCACCGATACCATTAGTGTCCCAAATCATGGCCTAGTAACTGGACAAAGGGTTACCTACGTTTCAGGTCACGCCGCTGGAACTCTAAATATCGGCGCGAATTCGGCGGGATTGCTTGACGGAAACAGCTACTACGTGATTGTTCGGGACGACCATACTTTGTCGTTGGCCGACTCAGACGATGACGCCTTTGCAGGTAATGCACGAAGTCTCTCTGCAACCTTTAGCAACAATATTTATCAACGGTTTGAAACTCCCAAAGTCGCCATCGACTTCGACGCAACACGTTCGGACTACGTCGTTGATCCAGTGGCTAACAAACTATTTCTACCGAACCTGGGGCTTGCCAAGTACACCAAAGTTGTTTACCAAACCGGTGGTGGCATTCCAATCGGTAGCTTGGTTGATGGACAGGAGTATTACATTGACTTCTCTGATTCCGACCCCGACCGCATTCAACTGACCTCCAATCCACTTGTGATGAATCCTGGTGGAGCCACAATTGTCTACGAGACGCTGACGCGCACAGCGACAACACCCAATGGAGATCACGCATTCACTACGATCCCAGGTGATGTTGATATCAACAGCGACACATTTCGCCTGCCCAATCATGGGTTAGCCGACGGCGATCTAATTCGCTACTCTAGCAATGGCTCATCCGCTTCAATTGGCGGACTGACGTTGGGGCAAACGTACGAAGCGGTACGTGTTGACGGAGATCGTATTCAGTTGCGAACCGTAACGGCCAGCGGTGGCACTCCTGCTACGCCTCTGAATTTGATTGCTGCCGCGAGCCCCGAAGTACTTCATGCTTTTGAAGTACTGGATAACGACAGTCCTTCAACTGTTTTGAGAACGATCAGCTTCACTCCCGCTCGTGTCGCTACATCAAGCACGTTGATTAACTTTGACCCAACAGCCCAACCAACGATCAATACGGCTGCCGTAAATCCCGGCAACAATCCACTGGGTGAGAGCATTCGCTTGGTTGGACACGGGTTCACCGCGGGCCAAACCGTAACCTATTTAGCCAACGGACAAACTCAAGCGGTCGGTGGACTCACGCCTGGCGATTCGTACAAGGTCATCGTCGTCGACGCGGATCACTTCCGACTTACCGACTTGAGCGATCAGGATATCAATCTCACCAGCGCGGCTATTGGCGGGCAACACAGCTTTGAGATCGATCGCATCGCTCAAGTTTCAGACAAGCCAATTGGCGGACTGGAGAATGAACAGGTCTACTACATCATTCGCATCGATGCAAACACGATTCGATTGAGTGAGACACGCGAGGGGGCCACCGAAGCAAGTCCGATAGCTCTTCATGCAAGCACGGTCGACACAACAGACCATCGACTGCAGCGCGATTCGCGAACTAATGGTATTTCCGTGATCAGCTACCTGGACGCTAAAGACGCGTCCAACAGCACAGCGGAAATACAACCCAAAGGCAAGACGGCTCTTGTGGTTGATCGCGTCAAGAACTACTTCAAGAAGTCGAACAGTTCCGTCGCTAACTCTAAAGCCAGCCAACTGAAGGGACAGCAGGGAGCCGCAGATCTGTTCTCAGTTTCCGGTAGCTTCTCTTACAATCAAGCCTCCCACGATGTTACGACAAGAATTGGCAGCACCGCAGAACTTGAAGCGGATAAAGACATTAACATCCGCGCGGACATCAAGAACAAAGTCAGCTCACGTGCTTATGGAATGACTCAGTCTGGAAGGCCTGTTGCCAGTCGAGCTAACGCGCCGCAGCGTAAATTCTCCGCTGGTGTAGCGCTTGCCATGGGGGACTATACCAACAACGCTAAAGTTCTGGTTAGTTCGGGCGCACAGTTGGATGCAAAGAATCACATCGATGTGTCGAGTCAAGTCGACTATCCGTTCTTCCGCGGTGATATCACGCTCAAAAACGTTGTTAACACGCTAACGGGTGATCGCGATTACTTGACAACCGGTAAGGAGCTGATCGCGACAATCATCGTCATCAAGGATATCCTCAACGGCGGCGCGGTAACTCAGGCGGTTCCAGCTTCGGAGTTGGACGATCCCGCAAAAATCGCGGTCACCGGTGGCTTAGTATTGACCAAATACAATACTGTTACGCATACAATTATCGGTGAAAACGCGCTGATCAATCAGAAAGCGGCTTTCCAAACCAGCACTCAGTCGGTGAACGTCGAGGCCTACAGTCGCAATCGCATCGTGGAAACCGCGGGACGACTGGACCCGACAGCGCCTTTCGAAAGTACGTCACAGATTTTTGCGACGAACCAAGCCGGTGAGCTGGGTGTGGGTGGCGCGTTCGTGATATCAACTGCGAATATCGATACTCGTGCCGTCATACAACGTGGAGCTCGCGTTCGAACCGGCTCTAATGAAACGTTGCGTGTCGCTGCGACAGAGAATACGATCGTTTTGATCGGAGCTTTGCAAGGCAGCACCTCTGGCGGCGCGGGCTTGAGCGGCAGTTTGGATCTGATCGAACACAATTCTAAAACGATCTCGCAAATCGAAGACGGCGTGACTATCTCGGCCGGTGAGATCAGCGTGAAGTCAAACTCGGATCAACATCGACTGAATATCGCGGGTGGATTCAGTAAAGCAAAGTCTGTCGGCGCTGGAGTCTCAGTCAGTAAAGTTACGGGAAGCCGAATCACTCAAGCTGTTGTCGGTGACAATCCAGACGTAGCAACCGATATATCGAACTTGACTAGCTCCATCGTTGCTCAGAAGTTGTCTGTCAACGCGGAGAATACTGGTTTTCTAATGGCCTTCGGAATTGCCGGAGCCTCCGTTTCGAACACGAAGGCTGATGCAGTCGCCAGCGCAGCCACCCCCGGAGTCGGAGGCGGCGCGAGTGGTGTTGGCCCTGGAACTGTTGCAAAGCGATCTGGACTTAGCATCGCTGGTGACGCAACGTGGATTGAGCAAACTGGGAAGATTGAAGCGATCGTCGATATCGACGGTACTTTAAACGTGTCTGGTGGCGATCTTACGATTACCGCGTTGGACGATACCTTCACGGTCACCGCTTCCGGAGCCGCAGCGCTCACTCGAGCTGACAATTCTGGAGCAGCGTTGGCGGGCTCGTTCAGTCGCAGCATTTTTGACACTCAAGTGAATGCTGTCTTGCGTGATACTACAGTACAAAACGCAGATGATGTTACGGTCACCGCAACGCGAGATTCGGCACTGTACTCCTTTAGCGCAGCGATTGGCTTCACGACACTAACGGCAGAGCTGCGCGCCGATCGCAACTTCGGCGGCTCGGTCGCTGGCTCCGTATCTTGGAATACCATCGAAGCAACGACGCATGCCGAGATCGTGAACTCGCCGATCACGGCTTCGGGGACCGTTACAGCCACGACTGACGATGGCACTGAAATTCTGGCCATCGGTGGAGGCATTGGGATAACGGTCGGTGGAACGATTGGCGTCGGCGCAGGTGTTGGCATTAACGAAATCACCAACAATACGACAACGAACGTTGCCAACAGCACGATCACTGCTGGAAGTGATTTCACTGCTCGTTCGACTGCTCACAACAAGATTCACGGCGTTGGGTTCTCGCTCGGTGCCGGTGCTTTTGGCGTTTCGGGTACGGTTGGGATCAACACTATCGATGGCGACACAACTACGGATGTCACCAACGCAACGATTCAGTCAACGACTGGTGCAATCACTGTTTCGGCAAGCGATAGTTCTGAGATTCGTAGCGATGCGGGCGGTGTAGCCATCGGAGTCAACCTAGCTAAAGGCCCCGTGCCGTCGAGCAGTTATGCGGTGGCGGCTGGAGCTGCTGTAGGAATCAACACAATCGGCGTTAACGGTGGACGCACCGTGGCCGCTCGAGTCTCGAACAGCACTCTTACCGCCGATGATGCTGTGAATGTTACTGCGACCAACAGCCCTTCAATCACCGCGCTAACGATTGCGGCAGCCGGTGCACTCGCTCAAAGCTCGACAGCTACAGGCATCGCGGCAGCACTTGCAGGAGCTGGTTCCCGCAACACGATCGAAACAACAGTCATCGCAAGCGCAACGGCCAACAGTCAGCTCAGAGCTATTGGTATCGCCGGCGGAGGTGCGGCTGGAGGCACTGTCACACTGCAAGCTATCGATCAAAGTCAAATCCAAGTTGACGCGGGTGGATTCGCCATCTCCGTCGCACTCTCTGGAAACAATCGCCCCGCTGGTGCAGGTGCTTTAGGTGCCGGGATCGCGGTCAACGAAATCAATGGAACTGTTCAATCGATTCTTGATGCTTCGACAATATCTGCGGACGGCAATGTCTCCATAGCAGCGGGAACCGAACTGCACGGTGACGATACTTCGATCGATGCGTTAGCTATCGCTGGCAGCACCTCGGTTGGTGTTAGCGCTTCGAAAGGCGCTGGAGTAGCCATCGCTGGCGCTGCAGCCGCCGCTTTCAACAATATCAGCCGAAGCGTTGAAGCTGCAGTTCGTAACGGAAGTACGATCACGACAACAGGAACTGGCAATCTGTCTGTTCTCGCCAACGATGAAACTAACATTACGTCAGATACCGGCGGCGTCAGCATTGCAGTAGGCGTTTCACCAGGAGGTGGAGCTGGAGTCGGCCTTGCCTTTGGTGCTTCGGTTTCGGTCAATAGCATCGGCAACGATGGCCCGATTAGCAGTGCTGGTCAAGTTCTCGCGTCGATCGACTCCAGTACGATTTCAGTCGCAGGTAACATGACGGTTCAAGCGACTGCATCGAGTACGATTGACACATTAGCCATCGCTGGAACTGCATCAGTCGGAGGAAGTTCCTCGGCTGTCGCAGTATCAGCCGCGGGTGCAGGTGCCGCCACGTACAACCTGATCCGTCGCAAGATTCAAGCCTTAGTTTCGACAAGCTCGACCGTCGGCGTTATTGGAAACGCTCAAGTTCTCGCACTCGACTCGGCCACCATCCGCGCCAACAGCATCGGCGCCTCTGTGGCCGTTTCCGGTTCAGGCTCTGGTACTGGTTTTGGCGCGTCGATCGGTGTCTCCATCGCCGAAAATCGCATCGATAACGCAGTCAAGGCTCTAGTACAGTCCAGCACGGTTAACGCTGGCTCACTTGTCGTGGATTCCAAAGCTCTGGGGCGATTCATTTCCACCTTGGATCAAACTGCGCCGCTAGGAGTAACACCAGCGCAACTGGATGACGCAACGCGAAAGGACTCGGATCAATCCTCCACTCAAGCAAACGAGTACACGGCGGATCAAACCGACGACAATGCAATTCTCGATCGTCTGTATCGACTGATTTATCAACTCGGCACATCCGCCTATCCACTTGGATTCACCCCCGAGCTTGAGCTTCAGGCACTCGCAACGCGCGGAACTACAGACGCCAACAACGCACAGAATGAAACTCGACTGGGCAGTGCGTGGATGTTGATCGACAAAGCGCTAGGCAAAGCCTACATCATCAATCTAGAGTCTGGTGCGTTGAAGGTTTACGAAAGCTCGATCGCTGCCTTGGCCGTCGCCGCATCGATCTCTGTCAGTGGTAGCGGCGGAAGCGGCCTGAGCCTCAACGGCGGCGGCGCGAGTACAGAGA
>CAYWNG010000277.1:6803-8306 GCA_964458685.1 uncultured Pirellulaceae bacterium | reverse complement strand
CTTGAGCGTTACCTTTGGCGACATTGTGTTTCTGTATATCGCGCTCGATTTTGCGAATCCAGCTTGGTGACGAACCCGAAGAACTATAGGAGCTAAACGGATCGTTTGGATCACCACCAGCTTGAGTCACACGAGAGCTTAATGTGAGTACTGCGATCGCCTCATCGGCAAGTTCCGAAATCTCGAACGCTCGAACTCCAACAATCAAAGCCGCCTGAATTGCGGGAGTACCGGCAGCGCCTTGTTTGAGCCCAGCCAACTGGCCGAGCAGCTCTCTCGCACTAACGATGTCTTTCTTCTCGATGGCGATTAGAGCCAATAGAGCTTTCTTGAATGTTTCGTTGGCAGCATCCGTTTTGCGATCTTTAAGCGTCGTAGCTAGTTCATCCAGCTTGTTGTTCTTGGCTGCGATTTGGATCATCATCGTACCCAAACACTCTTGAGCACTCGTACCGTTGATCGGATTGAGGAACAATCGTATCTCTGAGGGGCGATTGGCAGGCAATACCACCGTTTGAACAATGTCGTAAAGTTGTGCTGAATCGTCGGGCAGTTTGGACCACAGCGAAAACAGATCTCGAAGCGACTTGGCAACTTCCTGCTCTATCGGATCGACCGCTGTAGAGCTCGACGAACGAACGATTCGCCCTGACGCGTTCGCATTCGCTGTCAGGTCAGGGTCGGGTACGGGGAAGCCACCCTGCAACGATTTGCTCAATGCCTTTCCAGCCAAGTCGGGCAAGTTGTGCTTGGCAGCCAACTTACAAATATGCATGGTCACGCGGAACTGAGAAATCGATAGCGGCGCAATCAGGCTTCTATCTACCGATGACTTTTTCGTGGGGTTATTCGACGCGGTACCACTGCCACCAGGAGCAGCCGCAGCGGACGAATTCCTATTGGCAGGCGATGTAGCCGGGGTTCGAACGGCCGGCGAAGGAACCAATCCGGCAGGCTGACCGGCTGCTGTTTGACCGGCAGCCATTGGACCGGCAGCATCCGCTGGTAGCTTGTTGGTCATCTTGGTAGCGATGTTCAACGCCACAGTCCACTTCTTCTCAGCTTCGCTCAGTGCGTCCATCTCAACAAGAACAGTCGCCCATTCATTCAAAATCGCTAACTGCGCTGCAGCACCTTGTTGGCGACTGGCGGCCTCCAACGCTCGCTCGGCTAGCTTCGTTGCGAGCTGACGGGATGCATCGTCGGCAAGCTTAGGAGACTGAAGAGCCTTCTTGGCGGAAAGCCATAAATCCTGGATCGGAAGTGCGTCCTTTCGCTGACGAGAAGTTAACTTCTTTCCCTCTTCGACCGGTTCG
This sequence comes from uncultured Pirellulaceae bacterium, assembly GCA_964458685.1. GTDB lineage: Bacteria > Planctomycetota > Planctomycetia > Pirellulales > Pirellulaceae > Aureliella. The sequence continues at coordinate 6,990 of CAYWNG010000277.1, read as the reverse complement.
AGTGTTGCTACTTGCAACAGCTTTTCAGCCTGTTCCTTAAAGCTCTCTGGCGATAGATCATTCTTCGAAGCTTGCCAAAGAATCGATAGCTGGCGAGCGACTCGGTCCTCTGGATTGGCGGCAACAAGCTCTTGGATTCGCGCAGAGACAAGTTGCTGGATTTCAGTATTCTTAGAGATTTTGCTCA
>CAYWNG010000277.1:0-6793 GCA_964458685.1 uncultured Pirellulaceae bacterium | reverse complement strand
GTGACGCTCGGCAGACTTGGTACCGAAACAAGAAGATCGAGTTTAGCTTTCGGGTCGATTGGTAGAAGCGTTCCGATAACGTTGTTGATATTATCCGAATCTAGCGACTTCATCGCTGAACTGATCGCGGATTCTACTTGGCGAGTGAAGCTATTGCTGCCTCCAGACCAGTTGTCCGCATTAGACAAGGTGGCTTTATCTTCCGTCATCTTCCGAAGTAATTGAATTGCTTCGATCGCCCCACCGGACTTTTGCAGTTTCTGGGCAATCCAGAGTTTAGTACTGACGCGTTGATAACTCTCATACTGCGGATCGTTGTAGCCGACCTGAGCATCGGCGCGAGCAATCTGATCGCGAAGCAACTTGAGGGCCTGTTCCTTTTTATCCGGCCGCGATGCGTAAAGCTCAACAAGCCTACCCAGCGGTGTGTAGTTCGGCTGATTGTTATTATCTTGCGAACTCAAGCTGACCGCTTTCTCCAAAAGCGTTGCGGCTAGCGTTTGAGTCGCCTCCGACCCAGACAGTTCTTGTCCAATCAACCAAAGCGTTGCATAGGGCATGCTGTCAACTTTAGTTTTCTCCGCTGAAAGACTCTCCAATCGCTTTAATCCGCTGTCTGAATTTCCGGAGTTAATCTCAAGTAACCCTACCAAAGCTTGTCCACCGAGCCACTCGGGATATCGGTCTACGGCCACTTTCAAGCTGTCCTCAAAATCCTTTAGATATGGAGTTGACTTGAGGGCATTAAGTAAGTCGATAAACATCGAGTTCGCCTTGCCGTTGTTCGAATAAGATCGAACCGAGTCGATACCAAACCAAGGATTGCTTCGAACAGTAGTGGCATTCGGAATAATGGTCTGTTTTACCAGCTTGTAGATCTTTTCGTTCTTGAATACCTCAGGTTGTTGGAAGACGTTGGATAAATAGGACTGCATGTCTGTATTTTCTGTGAGCAGACGTTCGAGTAGCTTAGCAGCGATATCGATACTCTGTGGATCGCTCAACATATTGGAAGCCAAGTTAATGACGTAATAAGGCTGACCAAATTTCCGTATATCAACAGTAGCCATGGCCTCCAACAACTCCTTGCGACGTTTGGCCTGTTGAAATGCGCGATCGACCTCATAGAACGAGTCGCTGATCCATGCGGGATTGTTTTTGAGTATTGCTAAGTATTGATCACAGGCTTCGCTGGCTTTATTCCGGCGCATTAGGTTCGCGGCGAGTTGCCAACGGAAGATCGTTCCGTCGGGGCGCAATTCAACCGCTCGTTCGAGATACTTGCTCGCATCCTCTTGCTGATTCGTAGCAACGCTGAATTCGATCAATTGCTCTAACGTTCGCAAAGAATCGGGAGTACGTTCAAACTGCTCTTTCAAGGCGGCGAGCGTGGTTTTTAGTGCCCCGGACTGAGACAGATACTGGATGGCTGCGTTACGAGCCTGTGAATCGCTGGTGGAGTATCGCGATGGATTGCGGTTCGAACGACTCGCGGCCAAAGAGTACGGCGAGGTGGTCTTGCGAAGTACAGTGTTGGCGACTTGTAATGCTTGCTCGGATTTGCCTTGGCCACTATACAGGTTCATCAGCGTAACCTGTGAATCGATCTGTCGGCCTGCCGATTTCTCAAAACGAGCGAGAATAGCATCGGCCATATCATTCAATCCCAACCGCCGCATCTGACCAACCAGAGACTGTTGCGTCGCGGAATCCATCCGAAGCCCGAATACCTTTTGAGCCGCTTCACGAGCTCGATCCATATCGCCGATACGTTCTGCCAACTGCATGATCAGCATTTCACGACGGAGAATCGTTGGCTGATCTTTTCCAGCAATGGTCTCCAATACAGATAGTGCTTCATCGAATTCACTTCGCGATTGATGCAAACTAGCGAGTGTGAACTTAAAGCTTGGGTCTGCTGAGAGTTGCTGACCGAGCTTGGCCATGAGCACCATAGCATCGTCATTCTCCTCCATCCACCATTGGACCGAAGCAAGATACCAAGTCCAGCAGATCGCCTCGTCAGCATTGGCATTCTCTAACTTGGTCTTCAAGTATTTGGTTAGTTCTTGCCCAGCGTCGTTTCGCTTGAGTGATTCGTATGCCTGTCGAAGGATGGTAACCGTGTTGATTTCGATGTAGGTGTTCAGAGCTGGGAATAAAAGTTGAGCTCGAGTCTGGGCCTCTTTGCTTCCATAGATTGTAACCGTGTAGGCAGAACCACCAGATGCTGAAGTTGAAGTGATGCCCCTTGCCTGTACCGATTGAACGGCAAGACGATACTTTGCCACAGCAACCGAAACAGGCAGCGTCTTATCCAATACCTGAAGAATTGCTCCGTTGTCTTCGTCATCAGCTAGACGCGACACCCAGCGCTGAGCCAGACTACCCATTGAAGTCATTAGCGCTGATGGTGCGTTACTCGCGGGCGTTCGATTTCGACCGGAGACAATGGGCGTCTCAGCAATTTGCTTTAGTGCAGCCACTTGCCAACGATCAACAATTGGCATCAACTCATCATATCTCTTTTCCGTGATAAGCAACGTGATACAAGCAATTAACTCAGCCGCGGTTTTCGACTCCGCGATGTGCTGTTGAATTAACTGCTCCGCCTGTTCGTTCTTACCTGCCAATCGATACTCTTCGATCATCGTCGACAAGAAGCCACCCATGCCTCTAAAGACTCCCGGTAATAGCTGATATCCGTTACCAGTGTTGACATAGACTTGACCATTTGAACCATACGCGACATTTCCACCGTATAGACTGTTGTAGTCAATGTCCTTCTCACTCGTGGTAAGTGTTTTGAAGCAAGTTTCGACGAGTTTCAGATCCTCTTCAGAGAGCGGCGTGCGTTTGGGATTCGGATTCTGGGAATTGCGGTTCTGATTGTTCAGCGAAGTGTCGCGTAGCTTGAGGGTCGAGAGAAAGAAGCGCTGATCCTCTTTGCCACCTGTCTTGGCAAGTCGTTTGGTAACTTCGTAAACACCTGCAAAGTCGGACTTCAATTGAGCGACAAACAACCAATCAAAAATCGCGTCTCTTGGTGCTGCTTCTTCTTTTGCTCGATCACGTACTTTGTCGGCAACCGAAACGACCGTGGATTGCGTTTCGCCGCCAACAACCTCCTGGGGCGTAGTCGAAGACTCTCGCATGAGTTTTTCTGAAGCCACATCTTGTTCAAATCGCATTAGCCAAGCCCAAGCTGCCATTCGGGCGGCTCCGTACGCTTCAGGCATCCAAACGGGTTGTACTTGCCCAGGAGCGTAGTAACGGTTGTCTGTGGTCAGTCCTGTTGCTTGAGCCACTTCAGCCGCCCGACCGACAATGGTGAATGGCGTTGAGCCAGTTGGTAAAGCTGTTTGAATACCGCGGAGATTATCCGATTTGGCCTTCGCCTGAGCTTGCTTGAGCTTGGCCGCTGCCGCTTGTCCCAAGGTTTCGAAGTTAAGCTTCATCGCCAAGAGTCGTTCAAAGCGATTGATCGCCTCGTTACGATTGTTTAGCTTACCCCAACAAACACCTTGTCGGTAAAGCAGTTCCCAATCGTCACGCCGCTGCTCAAGCAACGGATCGATGATTTGAATCGCCGTGTCATAGTTCCCGTTAGTAATCAGTGAATCTATCGAGCGAAGCTGACGGACGAGATCCTCCTCTCGCAGGCTCAATCGCAAGTAGATCTCTTTAGCTTCGTCGTACATGCTGTTACGAACTAGCATGCCCGCAAGCGGAGCTTCTGTTTCATCCCCTGGAGCGATACCTACCAGTTGCCGCTGATAGTTGATTGCCGATTCCAAATCGCCATCGTTATCGCAGAGTTTGGCGAGCTGATTCAGCAAATTCGTGTCGCGGGTGTTCTCACTCAGAAGGCTCTCCAGCTCTTTCCTCGCTGCCGACAGATCTCCCAGCGTCTGCCAAGCCTGCGCAATGCAGATCGTAAATTGACGGCGATTCTCTTCTTCTTGGCGACCGCGTTCCAGCCGCTCGAACAGTTTGTCGGTTTGATTAATCTGTTGATACAAAGGAGCGATTCGCTGCATCAGCGAGGTTCGATCTTCGACCTCTTCCAACTTATCAAACGCTCGCCAATAGACTTCGATCGCCTCTTCGGTTCGCATTTGGTCCGCCAGCGCCGCAGCCAGAGCTGACATCAGATGCGGCTCGTTCGGATTGATCCGCATCGCCTTTCGCAAAGCTTGCAGCCCTTCTTCGGCCTTTCCAAGTCGGAAGCAGGTCTGCGCGTAGAACTCGTAGTTTTCGGTCTTGGACGGAGCTGCGATAACTAGCTTCTCGGCCGCAGCGAGCGCCTCAGCCGTGCGTCCAAGTTGAGCTTCCAAACGTGATACGTTCATTAAGTGATCGCCTTGGCTTCGACGATCAACTTCAGAGAGCTGTCGATTCAGGCTTGCGGCTCGACCATAATCCCCAGAGCTTTCGGCAATGCGGGCTGATGTCGTCAAAGCTAGAACGCTCTTCGTGTCCAGCTTCAGAGCGTGATCGATCGCAAACGTAGCCTCCGCCCATTTGCGACCACTTTCAAGATAGCGAGCCGCTTGATACCACTGCTCGAACTTTGTATCGGCTTCGCCTCCCTCGGTTAGCTTTGTGCGTAAGTCGGCCAGCATTTTCTCGGAGATATCTTCCAGAGTCTGATTCGCTTGCAGCACGCTGATCCGTTGGCGAATGATCTCCTCGCGTTCATCTTCGTTGGCCGCAATTTGCACGGCTTTATCACACAGGGCAAGAGCTTCGTCGTACTTGTTAGCTTTGGTGTGATAGTCGGCTGCTTTGAGAAGTAGCGAGAAATCCTTTCCGTCCAGCTTTACCGCTTCCGCAATTTGCTCGCAGGCCTTGTCGCTAAAGCCAAAGCTGTTGAAAACCTCAGCCAGCCTCGCCAAATTCGTCACATTGCGACGTTCGCCCGACGCGATCTCGTTCCAGACCTTGAGTGCATCGTCGGATCGTTTTTGAATATGCAGGAATTCGCCAAGATACTCGCGATACTGCGGATCGTTCGGCGCCAGTTCAACCGCGCGACGATAAAGTTCCTCGGCGCGTTCGGGCAATTGATTCTGTCTACAAAGGTCGGCAACTTGTGAAACCGCAACGGCATCTTTAGTACTCGGATCGATCATCCGATTCCAAATCGCAAACGCCTCATCACGACGTTGCGCTTCAGGCATCTCCCGATTGCGCATTACCATCTTGCCCCAATCGCGAAGATAGTCGGGGTTGTTTGGGGCAGCTTTGAGAAGCTCCGCATACTGTTTGCTCGCTTGATCGAACCGTTGTTCGCCGGCGAGCAAGTCGATGTAGGTCTTTCGCAGGTCAGCGCGTGTCGGTGCCAGATTGAGTGCTTTCTCCAGCCACTCAAGTGCCTCGGGGACTCGCGCGGAACCAGCAAGAAAACGAGCTAAACGGCTCATGCCTTCGACATCTTCGCGATTCTTTTCAAGCCAGGCTTGATAGTACTTCACCAAGCCGTCTTGATCGCCAGAGCGGAGGAAGACATCGTCGATTCTTCGTCGGACATCGCGATACAACCAGCTAGTCGGATTCAGCTCGCCAAGGACTGATTCCAGCTTAGCAATCCCATCGGGCTTCTTGCCAGATTTGATTGTGAGTTCAGCCGTTGCAACCTGAAAGACGACTCGGCGATAATCATCGTCCACAAGCTCGGCCAGTTTCTCGTAGCGCGGTAAAGCCTCGGCAATTTGATTCTCCTCTGCAAGCGTTACAGCAATCTGTTCCAGGACGCGAGCATCGCTGGGGAACTGCTTTTCCAGTCGCTGCCAAACTTGCAAGGCCTCGGCGGTTCTTTGAGCCCGCTGATGAACTCGGCCGAGCGTCTGATAGATCTCGAGTTGATCCGTACGTTGTGGCTTCCGCTCGATCGCTCGCTCCATCGACTGAGCTGCGGCGAGCGAATCGCCAAGTCGGACTTGCGCTTGGCCAAGGTAGAAACAAGCCAACGGATCTTGTGGCCGCAATTGTTCGGCCTTCTTGTATGCTTCGATTGCATCAGCATCGTTGCCGCGCTGAGACTCAAATAGTCCAACCAGCATCCAGAGCGCGCCGTCACCACTGGCTTGGTCTGCTCGTTGTCTAAGCGATGCGATGAATTTGTCCAAGGTTCCGAACTCTACGTGATGTCCGTAGACTCGATCTAAAGCGGTGCCGCGTCGCGGGTTCTTCTCCAGAACGGTTAAGAATCGCTCGGCATTCTTAACCTGCTGTTGCTCTTCGTCGGAAAGCTCGGCGATAGTCGATTGTTCGGCTGTTGGAGTTGTCTGCTGAGCCGTTTGAGCCTTGCAGTGCGAATGAGATGTAGTCCACAACGCAAAGATTTGAAGTGCAATCAGAGAAGCACTCGGAAGACTCAAACGAAAAGACAATTGCATCAGAAACTCCTCCGTTATCGGGCTCGAATTCGAGAGACTTTGCAGGCCGAGCGATCCAGGAGCCATTGAAGGATGGCTTACGACGAACTCGGGCACTGTATAGGATAACGAAAGCAAGTCAGGCTTGCATGAAAAATCTGAATTCCGCTGAGCCGAATTATGCAGAACGGAGCAATCCGCCTGAGAACATAACGGCGTAGATTCTTATCAACCAGCAAGTCCAATTTGATATACTTGGCCGTTAGTTTCCCCAGTATTGCTTGACGACAGCGAGCCTATGGCGAACTACGGAATTGGTTGATTTATCGCGGGCAGCACTTGTGCGCCTTCGCGGTGGTAGTTCGACTTCTAGCCGCGTTGTGATCGACAGCGAAAGCGACCGAATTCATAGC
>CAYWNG010000276.1:0-8333 GCA_964458685.1 uncultured Pirellulaceae bacterium | reverse complement strand
CAGGGCCTTTGCGATAGAGTTCTGAAGGCTGTTGCCCTTCGAACTCCAGTCCGTAAAGCTCTGCCAAACGTGGATTCACGTAAGTGAAATCTCCTTGCAGCAACGTCTCAAGTGGCAAGTCCTTAGCGATGATCTCTTGGCAAAAGAGTTCAGTCTCGCGCTGAATAGCCTCCCGCATGCGCTCGTTCCACAAGGGAAATCGATTGTCGTCAGGCGACACATCGCGAAGATTGCCAAGGCCCAAGTACTGACCGAAGAACCGCTTTACAAGAGCTTCTGACTTTGGATCTTGAAGCATGCGCTTCGCTTCAGCCTTGAGTACTTCTGGATCGTACAGCTTGCCGTCGCGAGCCAGGTTCAGAAGTTGCTCGTCAGGAATACTAGCCCACAAAAAGTAACTCAGTCGCGAGGCAAGCGCGTAGGGGTTCAGTTGTTCGTTGGCTTGTTCCTGTTCAACTCGGAACAGAAAGTGTGGCGACACGAGGATCGCTTGAAGCCCAATGCCCATCGCCTTTTCGAACTTCATGTTCTGATCCAAAGCCATGCGCACCAAGCTTACCACACGTTCGACATCGATCGGCTGCGGCTCGCGGCGATAAGCACTTCGCATGATCGGCTCAAGGTTTTCGCGGGCTGCATCGGCAGGTGACCTACTCTCACTGGGACGAACTCGCAACAATCTAGCATAGGGCATTGGAATTGGTGGAGGCCCCTTGATGCTGAGCGATTCGATTTCGACGCGACGCGAGTTACGCTTCTCCTCAGACTTTGGATCTTTGAAGTAGAGAAGTTGAATGGTATGCATGCCAGCCGACATTTTGGAATCGGTGACAAAAGCTGTTCGTTTGTTGGTAACCTCGTAGGTGTCAACCTTTTCACCATCGATCAACAAATGGACTTCCACTGTCTGATCGGGCTCTTCGACAAACGCTAATCGAGACTTGAATTCGTACTGTCCTTCCAGGAACTCGACTCTCACCTCTTGTTGATCGCCCAAGAATAGCGCCGGTAGGTCAAACGATCGACGCTCAAAGGTCTCAGAGGGTTGTAGAGCTCGGTCGGCAATGACCGAAGCAGCCTCCATGTACTTTTCGAGCTGCAATTGCGACATCCCCAACACGTCACCTTGGTTATCAAAGCCATTACCGACATCATCGGTTGGAAAGCCCACCGCGGATGATGGCGAAAAACTGTTATCAAAGCCAAGCAGATCGCGCACCGAGTTGTCGTACTCGACGTTGTTCAAGCGACGCATGGTCACGCGACCAGGGTCATGCACCACATCACAATCCACAGTATTGATGCGGCGATCGATCCAGTCCGAAATCAATTCTCGTTGGTCTTGATCGGGTTGTTCGGCGTAGTCAGCCGGAGGCATTGCGCCGATGCGAATCATCCCGCGGATTTGGTCCCAGCGAGGTCGCTCGGATGGCAGTACTTCATCGGTGGCATATTGCTGAAAGTCAATTCCCGCTTCTGCGCTCTCGCCGGAATGACAATCCGCGCAGTACTTAGAGAGAAATGGTTTGACGTTTCCTTCCCACGTTACGTTTACCGGTGAAGATCCTACGGCAGACGAAGGCTTCGGCTCTGCGTTTGTGGTCGATTCGGCTTTGACTGCGGATAGGACCTGCTGAGAATCTTGAGCTGAAGCCGTGATGCAGAGCGTAATGCAGTAGGTCAAACCAAGGCCAAGGGCCAGGCTTTGCGAGTTGATTTTCATTGGTAGGCTGATAATTCGAGGCGGGATCACGTGGGTTTTGTCTGCGTGACTCGCACCATTATAGCTGAACCACCAAGAAACCCAAAGCCATCTGCGGAACGCCTGCCTCAGAGCGATTTCTCTGTTTTGGCAAGAGAATTTGGTAAGAAAATCGTAGAAACAAAATAGGGGTAAGAAGATTCGATCCCAAATCTTCTTACCCCTAATCCTTCTGCCACTCTTCGCTTCGTCAAGCGCGTGACAGTTCAATACTCTGCTCAACACTCTGAATCGGCAGACTACTTCTTGAGTTCCGCTTCACTATCCTTTTTGGCAGCAGCATCTTCTTTTTTCGCTGGTGTATCTTCCTTCTTGGCTGGCGCATCGTCTTTCTTAGTTTCCTTAGCAGGCGCTGCGATTACCATCTTGCCGCCTTCATAGACGGACTTGAAGAGCTTGACGTCGCCAATCTGATACTCAACTCGCAGCCTCTTGTAAACGCCGGATGCTGGATCGCCTAATGTGTCATTGTCGACCGCGATTTCCAAGCGGTTATCCTTCACGTGTTTCTTAACGAGGTCAACTACGTCGAAGGTGTCTCCATCGGGAACATCGCCATACTTCGCAGAGAGAATCTTCAGTTCACCAACGAGCTTAGGTTGAGGCAACAACATGGTCTCGCCCTCTTCTACGGTGGCTTCGAGCGACTTGCCTCCCAATTCGTATTTGACGCGAAGCTTCTTCTGAACCTGCTCGGCAGGATCTCCAAAGAGATCATTGCCAACTTCCAACATGAGCTTGCCATCTTTCACCAGCTTGGCGACTTTTTCGGTCACAGTGACCTTGTTGCCATCAGGCAGATCGCCGTAGACAGCTTCACGGATTACAACTTTATCATTGGCGGCATCTTGAGCAGAGACTGTTGACTTAAACGCCAGCGAACTTAGACCAAAACTAAATGCAAACAGTATGGAAGCTATTTTCAGCATCAAAGTATCTTTCGAAATGAGATATGGGCGTAAAGTAGACTAGGCCAACAATTTTAGTCCCGATGGTGCTTCCGCACAACGAGCTTGAGGCTGCAAACTGCACCGCAAAGCACTTAGACATTCGTAATTCGTGGCAGATTCATCTTCGAGCGAGGTAGCGTAGGAAAGTTTGACCAGATACCATAGGAGGCAAATTCAGAATGGCTGGCGAATCCAGCCTCTGATTCCATCCGCATCTTGTAAGTCGCTAAACTTTGATGGATGAAACTGCATACCAATCAGCAATCAAGTTGCTGTACGATCGAATCAACTACGAACGCAGTAGTCACACTCCCTACACGGCGCAAAACTATCGATTAGATAGGATGCGTCGCTTGCTCGACCGCCTTGGCAATCCACACGACAAATACTCGATCGTTCACATTGCTGGAACCAAAGGCAAAGGCACGACGGCAAACTTGATTTATGATGCCCTCCGCGCGAATGGCCGCAAGGTCGGCTTGTACACTTCGCCTCACCTGTTAAAGGTCGAAGAGCGTTTTCAGTTTGACGGGCGAATCTGCACCCCGGCTCAGCTTGTTGAACTGGTCGATATCGTCATGGAGGCGGAAGCTGCATTGGACCGTCGTGATTTTGGTCGCCCAACATTCTTTGAAATCACGACAGCGATGGGACTACTCCACTTCGCTCGCTCGGGAGCCGACAGCGTTGTCTTAGAGGTTGGCCTGGGCGGACGACTGGATAGCACGAACGTTTGCAGTCCGCTTCTCACCATCATCACGTCCATCAGCTTTGATCATCAAGCGCAACTAGGCTCGACGATCGAGCTGATCGCCGGTGAAAAAGCAGGCATCATTAAACCAGGTATTCCCGTCATCTCAACAGCTTGCCATCCCGACGCGCGAAGGGTCATTGCGCGAGTCGCAGAAGCAAATCAGTCTGAGCTTTTGGAGTTGGACCGCGACTTTCAAGTTCAATGGACTCCCAAAGTTGTAGCAGCAGAATCAAGCCATTCAGCCAAATCATCCAGCCAAGATCCCAATCGCGGACCAACTGTTGCAGAAGTCGAATATAACCGCATCTCAAATCAACCATCGTTTACTCTGGGATCGCAGCCTTGGCCAATTGGTTTACTGGGTAGACACCAAGCAACAAACTTGGCTGGTGTAATCACCGCCTTGAACTGGCTACGTACCGAAGCGAACTGGAATATCGATCCCTCGATAACGCGCGAGGCACTCTCGAAAACGCAAGTTCCAGGTCGACTGCAGGTCGTTTCTAATCAACCTTTAAAGATCATTGACACGGCACACAATCCAGCTAGCGTGGCTGCAGCCGTCGAAGCGTTAAACGATCACTTTGGATCGAAGCCACGCATCGTTGTCTTTGCCTCCAGCCGAGACAAAGACTACACCAATATGCTCGATCAGCTTATCTCGCAAAGCGATCATCTGATCTGCACTGCGTTTCAAAAGAACCCACGAGCTGTCTTGCCTGCGGACTTATACGCCACAGCAAACCAAGTAGCGGCCAGCCACATTCCAGCTAGCCACATTCCAGCTAGCCACATTCCAGCTAGCCACGTTCCAGCTAGCCCGAACGACTCGAATGACATCAGCTCTAGCGCCCGCAAAGTTGCCAAGATACACGTGGTTGAGAACCCACTCGAAGCCTGGAAGGCCGCCGAGCGGATCGGCGACGCTGATTCGCTCATACTTTCGATAGGCTCGTTCTTTTTGGCGGCTGAGTTGTTAGAGACTATGACTTCGAATTAGTGGATCGTCGTCTTATTCGCCAGAGCTGCCGTAAGTTGATCTGCGGCTCTGGGTAGCTTTGCGGTTCTGAGCTGTTCTGCTTAGTCTGAAGAGACGACACACCGCGATCAATCGGAGCGATCAATCGGAGCGATCAATCGAAACTCTGGCGAGCCCCGCTACTAAGAACTCAGCTACCAGTCCAATGAGACTACGGCCTTGATTACACCAGTTTCAGGACGAGTGAATTGCTCGAACTGGCTGATCATCTCATCGAAATGAGTCCGGTGAGTAACCCATGGCTCGGTATCAATCGTACCCTCTTCGATCAATTTGATAATCCGAGTGAAGTCCTTAGGATGCGCGTTTCGAGACCCCTTCAAGGTGATCTCAGGGCGATGTAGGATCGGATGCTTGAAGCTGATCTCATCCGTAGTGATACCTACGTAAACCAACGTTCCGCTATGAGCGACGAACTCTAGTGCGGTGGACATCGACTTGGGACTTCCCGTTGCGTCGATCACAGCAAAGTACTTATCGCCGTTAGTAATCTCCATCGCCTTCTCTAGCTCTTTGCCTTGCCCCTCAAATCGAATCGTGGCTGCCACACCATACTTCTGTCGACAGAACTCAAGCCGACTCTCCACCATGTCCATCACAGTGATCTGTGCGCCGGTCAAGCGAACGAACTCAAGAGCGGATAGTCCGATAGGTCCAGCGCCGATGATTAGTACTTGGTCGCCTTTTTGCGGATTGGCTCGATCGCAAGCGTGACAACCAATGGCAAGTGTTTCAACCAACGCCAATTGTTCGTACGAGAGCTTCTTAGACACGTGCAGTTTGTCGGCACGAATGAGGAACTGCTCACGCAAGCCTCCATCGACCATCACGCCGATAACTTTAAGACTCTGACAACAGTTGCCCTGTCCGCGTCGGCACGCAAAGCACTCGCCGCAGTTCATGTAGGGTTCAACACTACAGCGATCCCCTGACCTGACGTTCGTTACTCCCGAACCAACCGCTAGAACTTCAACCCCAAGTTCGTGTCCAGGGATACGGGGGTAGCTGAAGAATGGCATCTTACCGAGGTAACCACTGTAGTCCGTGCCGCAAATACCCATACGATGCGTTCTCACCAGGGCCATTCCAGCCGGTGGATCTCCTGGCAATGGCATGTCGATCATGGTGAATTGTTTGGGTTCGGTAAGCTGAATTGCCTTCATCGCAGATATCTTGCAGTGTATTGGAATTAGTAGTCGGAGTCGGAGCGCAACACACTCTAACCGCGATTGGTTGCCGTGAGGAACTCGTCGCGCTCGGTCATGTTCGATCGCCTATGGTTGCAGCATGGCGCAGCGATGCATTAGAGTGGCCTTTCCGGTTCCGCTAAAGCTAGTTGGCTCAGTCGAGCCAAAAAATAGCTTAAGCCGGGTACTGTGGGAACGGCAATGCAGTATAAATACAGCCGACTTTTCTGTCACCCAATCTAAATTGTCTCGGCCGTCGTCTGTACAGGAGAATCGCTAGTGAATGTTGTGATGGGCATAGTCGGAATGGCCACGTTGATTTCCATTGCCGTAATCTTCTCCAGCAACCGCCGCGCAATCAATATCCGCACCGTAATGGGAGCCTTTTTGATTCAGCTTGGAATCGGTGCCTTTGTACTGTTCACGCCAATCGGTCGCGAAACGCTGGAGTGGATGTCCAGCGTCGTTGGTAGTGTGATCGAGTGCGGCCAACAAGGCATCAACTTTGTCTTCGGCAGCTTGGCAACTGGAAATCTCGAAGAGCCCAAAGACGGCAAGCTGGGTTTTCTGTTCGCCTTCCGAGTGCTTCCCGTCATTATCTTCTTTTCTTCATTCATCGCAGTTCTCTACCACTTGGGAATCATGCAATTAGTGATTCGCATTTTGGGCGGTGCACTTCAGTGGGTGCTACAAACCTCTCGAACTGAATCGATGTCGGCTACTGCGAACATTTTCGTGGGACAGACCGAAGCGCCGCTCGTGGTAAAGCCGTTCATTTCGAAGATGACCGAATCGGAATTATTCGCGGTGATGTGTGGCGGTCTGGCATCCGTGGCTGGATCGGTGCTAGCTGCTTATGCGGGGCTTGGCGTGAAGATGGAGTACTTGATCGCTGCGTCCTTTATGGCTGCACCAGGAGGGCTTCTGTTTGCCAAGATCATTGTGCCGGAAACGAATCAACCCAATGACAGTGCTGTCCCCGAGTCCGACAACGATGATGATAAGCCTGGAAACGTTATCGACGCTGCAGCTCTTGGTGCCAGCGAAGGCCTCAAGCTGGCCTTAAACGTCGGCGCGATGCTACTGGCGTTCGTGGGATTGATCGCCGTGATTAATGGACTGCTCGGATTCTGCGGAGCTAGAGTTGGTTTCGAAGGCTTGAGCTTAGAGCTAATCCTCGGCAAGGTTTTCGCGCCGCTTGCATTCCTGATTGGTGTTCCATGGTCAGAAGCTAGTGTTGCTGGTTCGTTTATAGGCCAGAAGCTGATCTCCAATGAGTTTATTGCCTATTTGAACTTTGCACCTTACTTGTCAGGCGAAAAGCTGATCGAAGGTCAGCAGATGTCGGCTCACACTCAAGCGATCATTTCCTTTGCACTCTGCGGCTTTGCCAATCTGAGCTCGATTGCAATTCTGATCGGTGGACTAGGCGCGATGGCCCCCAACCGTCGTCAGGATATCGCTCGACTAGGCCTCAAGGCAGTACTCGCCGGATCGCTTTCCAACTTGATGTCGGGAGCCATTGCGGGATTCTTCCTCTCGCTATCGGGAAGCTAACCATGAAGGAAAAGTTCGTCTACTTTGATCTGGGCAATGTCCTAGTGACTTTTGACCATACTATCGCAACAGAGAATCTTTCGAAGTTATGTGGACATGATTTCCAAGCAGTCCGCAATAAGATGTTCATTTCCGACCTTCAAACCAGATACGAAACGGGGTTGATCACGAGCGACCAGTACGTTGAAGAGATCAACACAGCGTTTGGAAGCCAACTGGATCGCGACACTGTTCTCAATGCGATCAGCGACATGTTTCAGCCCAACTGGCCCATCCTGGACGCTCTACGCACCGTCCAAAAAGCCGGAGTTGGCATAGGAGTGCTCTCCAACACATGCGAAGCTCATTGGCATTGGCTGATGCAACGAAAAGATTGGGAGATGCTTCACGGTTGGTTCGCGAAGATCATCTTGAGCTACGAAGTCAGAAGCATGAAGCCCGATGCTGGGATCTACCAAGCTTGTGAAGCCGCCTGTGGCCGATCCGGTTCACAAATCTTCTTCACCGATGATCGAGCTGACAATATCCAAGCCGCCGCAGATCGCGGCTGGGTAACTCATCAGTATCATCACAGCAATAATCAGTCGCTCATTAACGCACTTAATCAATTCCTGTAGCCACCGTCGCCAGACAGCGTTGTGAGCTCATGACGACTATCGAACTTCAACCGTTTTGTAGTCATGCACTGGGTTGTCGCGTCCAACGAATCAAATCGGTTATTGACCATAAAGCAAGCGTCAAAGAGAGCCACGCTATACAGTTCGAAACAAATCGGTCCGCTTTGTAAAACGAATCATAGTCAACTATCAGCTTGCCATTCAGCGAAAGCGTAAAGCTAGAATCGATCATTCGATATTCTCTCCGATGATCTACTTTCCCACGTTTCGCTCGCTGTCTGCCGCGCTGGGAAAAAGGCTCTGAATAGCGAGCGACAACCGAGAGCTGTGGAAAGGACGCCGGAAAAGAAGAGTGGAAATGCAATCCATGGTGATGGAAGCGTCGCATCTAGCTCCAAAGCGATCGCACCTTGCAAATCGTCGTTGGGATAAATCTTTGCAAACTGTTCTCGCTGGAAGCTGCCAAG
>CAYWNG010000275.1:0-8364 GCA_964458685.1 uncultured Pirellulaceae bacterium | reverse complement strand
ATGGAGACAACTGCCAGAATTTCGTGAGTTTCGGCCTGAATGTATCGGGAAATCGGTCAAGGTATAGCCAGCCTGCCGACGATGGTTAATGCAACTTCAACTGCCCGTCAGACATCATTGTGAGTTTCCAATTGAATTGCAAATTGAGCTGGCGAGCGCAACCCCGAGTAGCAGCAGTAATAGTAGCAGTATTGATCCCTGTGTCGGTCAGCTTCAGTAGTGGAGCGATCGCTCAACAAGCTGAACAGAATTTGCCTCAGTCCCTCCAGTCATCGGCGGGACGCGTTCAGCCTGTCTACGAGAAGCTGACCGACAAAGATCTTGCATTGCCAGAGCATCCTGATCGAAAGCCAATCGATCCCGAGAAAACCAAGCCGAAAGCCTCGCAACCTGACCGCGAAAAGCGTCAGACTCCCGAGGCTCGTCCAGTTCGCAAAGTTGATCAGCGAGTTCCGGGGCGTCCGAGTCGAAATCTGAATGCACCATCTTCCGCGGCGGAGTTGCGTCAAGAACAGGAAGACGCAATGAGCGACGAGGAGTCGGAAGACGAAGAGCCCAGTGAGGATGAAGAGGCTGGTGATCAGTTGCCCAAGCGCATGCTCGGTTTGATCCCGAGAGAGATCTACAACGGTGGTGTAACATTCGAAGCAATCTACACGGGCGAAACTTTCACGAAGGCTAAAGGCGGTATCGTTCCCAATCGAAGAACGAGCTATCGAAGTAACTTGGATCTCGTAGCTATCGCCGATACAGCCAAGTTGGGCTTGTGGGATAAAGGGCGGTTCTTTGTTTATGGGCAGAACTTGACGGGTGGCATTATTTCACCGGACTATGTTGGTGAAACTCAATTGTTCAGCAACATCGATTCGACAGTTGCTCCAGGTGTTCGTCCTTACTTCACCGCAGTGTCTGAATACTGGTACGAGCAGTATTGGATGGACGACATCTTCAGCGTACGAGTGGGCAAGCAAGAAACCAACGCAATCTTCGCGCTTACGGATCTTGGTGGCGAGTTCGTGAACTCGTCGTTCGGCGCACCACCGCCAATTCCCATGCCGACTTTCCCGAGCAACTCACTGGGATTGTCAACCTTTGTAAAGTTGACAGACACGGCGACCTTGGGTTTCGGGATCTTTGATGGCACTGCAGCCGACGGTCCGCAGGGAGTTCGATGGGGTTTTGACACACTGGGCCGCAATGGGGCTTTCACGATCTATCAAGCAGAATTGAAGCCACAGTTTGGATTGGAAGCTGAGCTTCCTACTACAGTTCGCGTCGGAATGTGGCATCACTCCAACAAAAATGTGTGGTCTGAGATCACTGCCAGTCCCAATCCAGTCACTTTTAGTCAGAACTACGGTTTCTTCTTAACGGGCGACCAAATGATCTGGAAAGAGAATGGAGCGCAGGACGAGCAAGGCTTCGGGATCTTTGGCCAGTACTTCAGCACACCAGCGGACCGAAACGCAGTCAGTCAATACGTCGGATCGGGGTTGGTCTACAAAGGGTTTCTTCCAGGACGAGACGACGACGTGTTTGGCGTAGGGATGGGGCGAGTCTTGTTTGGAGATCCATATCGCCAAACCGAAGCCCTCAACGGGACTCGGGTCGCTCATAATGAAACTGTGATTGAAACCTTCTACAAGTACTTGGTCGGCCCGCGGCTTTGCCTACAGCCTGATCTCCAGTACTTCGCACGGCCCAGCGGCCAGTACAAAGATGCCTTGCTGGCGGGTATGCGTTTTGAATTGGTCTTCTAGCGACAACCCGTGTTCGGAGATCGAGTAGAATATCAGCTTCACACTCTCGCCGACGCTGTGCCCAACTCAAGCGATCCCAACTCAAGCGATCCCAATTCACTCAACATATCGTACCCAACATGGCCTCCATTCTTCGTAAGTTCAGTTCGCCACGATACGCGGATCTTGTCGTGTACAACGGTGTGGCCAGATGGGTCGAAGTTGCATCCGATAGCTCACTAGACACCGCCGGCCAGATTGAGCAGATCTTTCAGCAGATGGAATCCATGCTAGTCGAAATCGGAGCGAGAAAATCGGATCTTCTGGAAGTACTGATCTTCCTCTCCAACTTGGAAGATGTCGGTATTCTAAACAACGCTTGGGATGCGTGGATTGATACGGAAAACCCACCCAGTCGCGCTTGCGTCGGAGTACAGTTGCAGGGCTCACTGAAGGCGGAGTTTGTGATTCAAGTCGCCGTTACCGCGAAATAGTCGCGACTGTACCCCTATACGTGGTTATGCTTGGTTGGTCGTAGCAACCGAGCCATCCCCTTTCTAAACCCTGTTGGGCAATAAGCCGGTTACGGATTGTGACGGTCTTAACAGATCCGCGGATTGCCGTAACCCTGGCAGTCACCTAGAGAATTCGAGTCAGGTGAATTCTAACGGTTCCGATTTGCATTTGGCTGGTGAGGTGCTATCTCTTAGCGTGCAATAATTTTTGCATTCCATTCCTAAGTCGTTGCAGTTGCTTGCCCCTAAGCAAAACGTCGACTGGTGTCGCACGTACACATCCATTTTTAGGGGCAGCCGTGATGGCCGGCAGTTCGGTATCACTTGCGCTTTCGGTCAATCGACTGATGACACTCTTGAACTCCAATGAGTGTAGCGCCGATGCTCTGTCTACTGAGTTAGCCCGCATGTCGATTGACATGGAGGCTGGCAGGTTCTCTGCGCTCGCCCTGATTGCGGATACGGCCTCCAACGGATGCCGAAATTCAAAAATGCCGTGGGCTGATATTCAGGCCGCAACACTGGAACTATGCGAACGGTTGTTAGAGGCTGCAAAAACCGACGAGCCATTCAGTTTCCAAGACGCTCCGCCAACTCTTCTCGGCCTATTGTTTCCTGAGCCGGAACCTGAATCAGCTCCCGAACCTGAACCAGCGCCGAGCCCGCAGTCTCTTAAGGGACGCGAAGGCCAAGTTGAAACAGTGGTTCTCGATGGAAGTAAAACAACTTCATCGCAAACCGGCAACAATCAAGCAAACCATTTTGGCGCCGTAGAAAACTGCCACGAAACTGAGCTTGTCAATTCGAAACTAACTCATACCGTTTGCGATTGTAAGGATGAAGTACTACTACAGCAGTTCTTGGTTGAAGCGATTGAACACGTCCAAAACGCACAATCCCGCTTACTAAAACTTGAGCAGCAGCCAAACGATACTGAAAATCTTGACGAACTATTCCGCTCGGTTCACTCGATCAAAGGTGCCGCAGGAGTTTGTGAAGTCAGCAAGTTAATCGAAGTGGCGCACATCGCCGAAAGTGTTCTAGTGCGAGCTCGCGAAGGACAGCTTAGGCTGGCGGGGCCAGTCTTCACGGTAGTTCTTCAAGCTGTAGACTTTTTGGCTACGCAATTGTCTGCTCTTGATTCCGCCAACAAGAACAAGAACGAGTTGCTCTATCCTGTCGCGCCGGAAATTCTCATCCAGTGCCTAACAACGATCGATCACGAGGGCACCTGTAGTTCTCAACAACTGCATGAACTGCGTCGACTAATGTCGGAGCAAGAGAATAGCCCTGAGCACAGCGGGGAAAGCTCGTCGCAAAACAACGGCGAATCACAACGAGTTGATGGCAAAAAACTGGAGCAACTAGTCGATCTCATTGGGGAACTGGTGATTACTGAGGGCTTCGTGCAGCGAGAGCTAAACGAACGCTCGTCAAAAAATGCCTTGTCCGTAAGTTCAAAACTGAGAAAGGTGGTGCGAGAAGTTCAGCAGTTGAGTTTAGCGCTCAAGATGGTTCCAGTCGGTAGTCTGCTACAGAAGATGAACCGTATCGTCCGCGACCTCTCTGAAAAGCTGAATAAGCCAGCACGAGTTGTCATTCATGGAGCCGACACGGAAGTCGATAAGACGCTGCTCGAGCATCTAGCCGATCCGCTCGTTCACCTCATTCGAAATTCACTTGATCATGGTATTGAATCGAACGTTCAGGATCGTACTAAGGCTGGCAAGCCAGAAGTTGCAACAATCGAGATCACTGCTGAACATCGTTCGGGTTGTATTCACATAACCATCTCAGACGATGGTCGAGGGCTGGATCGACAACGCATTCGCAATCGCGCGATTGAAAGGGGACTGATCTCCGAAGGTGTCCGGCTTTCCGATCACGAGGTCGATAACTTGATCTTTCTTCCAGGGTTCTCCACCGCAGAGACTGTCTCGGAAATTTCTGGGCGGGGAGTCGGAATGGATGTTGTTCGCAAGAACGTAGAATCTCTGCGCGGAGATATCCAACTGCGATCAGATCCAGGCCATGGAACTCAAATTCGACTTGAGCTCCCGCTGACCTTGTCAATCATTGATGGCACTATCGCTAAAGTTGGGGATCGTTCATTCATACTTCCCACGGTGTCTGTGATCGAACAAATTCAGCTTGAGAAGATCTGTATCAGCAGCACAAGCACAGGTGAATTAGTTCATTTCCGAAATCATGTAATCCCATTTCGTCCGCTGGGACAGATCGTCGGTGCCGAGCACCAGGTCGACACACATCGTGGACAGGTTTGCATGGTGGTTGAGGCGTTTGGGGAGCGGCATGCTTTGCTTGTTGATCAGATACTCGGACAACAGTCCATTGTCATCAAGCCGCTAGGTGCAATTCTCAAATCATTTGACCTGTTTGCAGGGTGCGCCCTACTAAGCAGTGGAGACATCGCATTCGTCTTGGATCTTAACGCGGTTTGCCGGCGAATTTCTAAGCGACAAACGATGCCCCAACTTCAGGAGATCTAAGCGTGGTAGCTGTAGAGTCAAAGACCGAACCAAACAACCTAGAGTCTCCGATTGCGTTTCTGGTGTTCGAGCTAGCGAAGACTCAATATTGCATCCGGGTTGAAGATGTTCGAGAGATCATCACGGCAATCTCTATTTCCCAAGTGCCTGGTAGCCCGAGCTATCTGTCTGGAGTCACCAATCTTCGTGGTCGGGTGCTACCAATTATCGACCTGAGAAAGCGATTTCGCTTTGAGGAGATTAACTCCAGGAATGGTCGAGAGTGCTTTGTGGTGCTGGCGATATCTGGTGACGAAGGACTTCTAGAGTTCGGCATCAGCGTCGACGCGGTCTGCGAAGTCGCCCGCATCAAGACCTCGCAAATAGACACTGCGCCAAGTGTGAATAGCTTCGGCGATCTACTGGTCTTCAATGGTGTTGTTCACACATCCACTGGACTTCGCTTGATTCTTGACACTCGATCCCTGGTGAGTCAACTCCAGCAGGATATTCGATCGCTACGACATAGTGTAACTGATGCAATTCCAAACTACGCAACAAAGTAACAACCTACAACAGATTCAAGTGGCAAGATCGATGAAGATTCAAACAAAACTATTTTTGCTTTCCGGAATTCCGTTGTCGGTTAGTTTATTCCTGTTTGGTCTACTTATTTCTCAGTCTTGGAATAAGTTGGGAAGCAAAGATTCATCGGAGCAACTTCTCGTTTTGATTGGAAATTCAA
Source organism: uncultured Pirellulaceae bacterium (assembly GCA_964458685.1). Lineage (GTDB taxonomy): Bacteria > Planctomycetota > Planctomycetia > Pirellulales > Pirellulaceae > Aureliella. Next base: position 2,876 of record CAYWNG010000275.1, on the reverse strand, counting down.
GTCGGCTGGTTCAGCACCTCCAGGCAGAACGTGGATTATGCGCGGCGTTTGTGAGTAGTCGTAACGAAGAGTTGATGTCTCGATTGATGAAAGCCTACGATGAGACAGATGACGAGCTGAAGCTTGTCTCCGAATGCAGCTTTGTGAAGTTGCAAAGCTCTTCGTCAGCCGAAGATGGGTTGGAAGCTCATTTGGATTCTCTCTCTTTCTTGCGTCGAGATCTGATTTCTGGGGAACATTCTGTACCAATCGTCTTGGAGCGATATAGCCAATTCATTGGATCGATTTTGAACTCTATAGATCGAATAGCTGGCGACTATCGCGACTCACACTTCGTACACGACATTGAGTCACTGAATTACTTGCAGTGGTCAATTGAGCATCTTGATCACGAAAGAGCGACCGTCACTTACTCCCTCTCAAGGGCAGAGAATAGTGGTCAGAGACTACACGCTTGGGCTAAGATCGTTGCGTTGCAGGAAATGTTGTTGTCCAACGCTGCGAAGGAAACCACGGATCGTAAGACGCGGCAATCGATTGATGTTCACCTCAAGAGCGAAAGCTCTGTGGCATTAGCTGATCTGCGGGGAAACATTTTGACGTCTGGCGATCAGCAAGCTCCGAAAGCTCGGCTGGATGATTGGTATCAGACAGCGACCAAAGTTCTGAATTCGTTAAGGAGTGTGCGAGAAGAATCTTACGATCGACTGCGCGTGAAATTGGCTAATGATTACAGCAGTGTCAAGTACAGTCTCCTATTCGAGTTGGTCGCGTTGATCTCGGCTTTTGGCCTTGCAAACTTGATTCAGGCGATGATTTTTAAACGGCACTTTGTTAGACCGCTCAAACAGCTGACTTTAGCTGCCCAGGCCATCGCGCGAGGAGAGTTGGACGTTAAGTTGCCTCAAACTTCACAAGATGAAGTCGGAGAGTTAGTCGCAAGCTTTTCCGAGATGCAAACCACTCTCACCCGCTTGCACTCAGAGATTCAAGGGCAAATTCTTGCGGCTGCTCGTGGTGAGATTGCTTACCGTTGCGATGAATCCAATTTCTCCAATGCTTATCGAGAAATTGCTGCCGCGTTGAACCAGCTAACTCGACAGCTTACGCAGATAAATGTCGAACTTTGGGGGACCGTGTCGCAAATGGCCCAGGGTAACTTCACGAAAAAGCTAGAGGGCGACTACCAAGGCGACTTCGGCGAGATGAAGCGACTATTCAATCAGTCGCTGGAGCAAATCAACTTGACGCTTAAGAAGGTCTGCGAGATTAACAGTTCCGCCAAAGCTACTTCGGACTTTGTAGATCAAGGAAGCGAAGTAGTCGCTGCGATTGCCAACGAGCAAGCTACGGCACTCATCGAAATCTCTGCCAATCTTGAAGCGATGACTTCGATGACCAAACAATCTGCCGAAAGTGCTGAAAGCGCGCAGCAAGTTTGCTGGAATACTCGTGAGGCTTCCGAGCACGGTGCAGTCAAGCTTGAAGCTCTCGATAAATCAATCAACCAGATTAAACAGTTGGGCGATCAGCAATCTGCGGTTCTCAAGACCATTGATGACATTGCCTTTCAAACGAATCTCCTTGCTATAAATGCCGCTGTTGAAGCTGCACGAGCTGGAGATGCCGGCAAAGGGTTTGCTGTCGTAGCCGAAGAAGTGCGCAACTTGGCTCTTCGATGTGCCGAAGCTGCTAGTACGACTAGTCGCATGACCGATGAAACCGTTTGCGAGACCGCGCGGGGAGTGCAACTGGCCGCGGAGGTATCCAAAATCTTCAATGAGATTTGTGACTGGACCGAACGCAGCAGCCAATGCGTTTGTGAGATCGCTATGGCGTGTTCTGAACAGGCTTCCGGGATTGAGGAAATTAGCGTAGCGGTCGCACAGTTAGACAAGAGCGTTCAGAACTTCTCCAAGCGATCGGTGCAGACCTCTCGGGAGGCCGCCATGATGCGCGGCATTATCAAGGAACTTGACGATGTTCTAGACGACTTTCAACTTAGCGACGGGCTCGACAACGCCATTTCGTCGACTTCAACCACAAACTCAGTTGTAAAGAACAATAACCACGTCGAGGCAAAAGAAGCTGTACCAATCGGTCTTCGTGCTGAAATGCTAATTCCATTTACTCCGACCGAGAGTTGCAACGCTTAGTTCTACGACCCGCACCGACTATGGCCCAAACCGTGAACAAACTCCTAGTAATTGAAGACTCCAAAGTCGATCGTAGCATTATCGCTTCGATTTTCGAACGAAACATGCCCTATTGCAAATTGCTTTTTGCGATAGATCCCTACGAAGCTCGTACTCTAGTGGTTGAGCAGTCGCCGCTGGCAATACTGCTGGATCTTGAATTGCCGCGGATGGGTGGCCAAGAGTTTCTCCGCTGCTTGATGCGACACTATCCTTTGCCAGTGATCGTGGTTAGTCGTTTGTTGAGCCAAAAACGATCGTTGCAAAGCGAATTGCAACGAGCTGGTGTAATCGCTGCCATCGAGAAACCTCGCGACTACGCCGACATAGATCGCTTTTCCATGCAGCTCTGCAATACACTTTGCGACACTATCGGAATATGTCCCGTTGATCCTGCGATTCATGTTCCTCTGCGGAAGGAGAGTCCGGGTTTTATTCCGACGCTAATTGCGATTGGCGCCAGTACGGGAGGACCACGAGCTTTGGAATTGGTTTTGTCACACTTAGATCGCGACTGCCCGCCTGTCGTCGTTGCGCAACATATCGCGGCGCAGTTTGCTTGCACTTTAGCCGATCGATTAAACCGCTCTTTGCATCCCCGAGTAACCATCGCCGAACATGGACAGCAGTTGCGAGCTGGAAATGTGTATCTGGCTCCCCCAGGCAAGCAGATGCGAATTA
>CAYWNG010000274.1:0-8381 GCA_964458685.1 uncultured Pirellulaceae bacterium | reverse complement strand
CAAGATTCAATACGGCGTACCTGCGGTGAATCGTTTGGCTGGCCTGCGTGACGAAATCCTGAAGGTCCAAGCCAATCGCGACACTCGCAATAAAGAGCGAATCTTCGATTATGAACTTTCCATCGTTGGCGGTTTGGAAGGTCGAGGCAGTGTGGCTGGGGAAGTAATGAACGTGGCTCAATTAGTGCAACAGTTGGGCGGCGAGCAGATCAAGACCTACAGCCAGTCTGGAACGATTCTTTTTTCATTACGCAATGGCGAGAATCAAGATACGACCTTCGAAAAGGCGATTAAACGAGAACTGGGGCTGACAGTGGACGTCTTCGACCGAGCGATTCGGCTGAGCGAAGTAATCGAAGAGGCTGAAAAAGCTAAGGACGAAGATCGCCAAGCCTATATTTTGAAGCAATATGGGCTAAAAGAACGACTTGATCACTTTTGGGTCTATCGCTAACATTGTCACTCCTTAGAGGTCGCCAAGCACGGGCGTCCCGATTCGAACACAACCCCGAAAGGGCGGTTTTGGGCAATATGTCGTCCAGCCAACTTTCGGACAGTAATTTTTGGTAGGCGATCATGGCACACAAAAAAGGTCAGGGCTCCACACGAAACGGTCGCGACAGTAATGCACAACGTCGCGGCGTAAAATTGTATGCGGGCCAAGTTGCCAAGGCTGGTTCGATTCTTGTTCGACAAGTCGGCACACGATTTGTCCCAGGCAAGAACGTCGGCATGGGCAAGGATTACACACTCTTCTCGCTAGTCGGCGGACACGTCTTCTTCGACCAAGAGGGCAAGCGAGTCAATGTTAAGGCCGCTGAAGCAGTTGAAGCGTAATCGCTGAGTACTACGAATCAAATCTTAGAGGGACGGATTAGACATCCGTCCCTTTTTGTTTTTCTGTCGGAAGCGACCAGACAGATTCTTCATCGATCAAGCCGATGGACTCAGTTGGACTCAGTCATTGGAAGCCATGCCCCAAGCGTTAGAGTTGTTGACAAGCCCATTGGAAATCTAAGTGGCGTTGAGTGGCTCAGGTGGCGTTGAGTGGTACGGGTGGCGGATGAGTGGCTCAGGTGGCGTTGAGTGGCACGTCCCTGAGTCTTCGAAGGGCGTGGTTCGTAGTGAACACAGTACAGGCGTTTGATCTTTAATTCATGCCCGCAGCGCCTCGGCTCTCATGTGTTGACGCAGACCTGGGCTGTGATGATTGCGCACTCGACTGCAATCACATTCCGGCTTGAAAGCCTAGAACTTCGTCATCGTCGCATCGAGAGCTACGTCCAAGGTTGGATCGACGGTATGGAACAGACTGGAGACGCGATAGCCAACTAGCTGAAGGTATGCGCTTCGAAATTTGGCTTCGGTCGTGTCGGTGACTGGAGTTCCGCCTTCCTTGGGAAAGGAGTGCTCGGGGATCTCTTTCTGAAAGACGATCTTGCCACCGTTCTTGATGTCGTAAACCGTGACGCGAATGTCGCACTGTCCGCGGAAGAGCGTTGCGCCATCGCGAAGCTTTAGATTGTCGATGGCAACGGAAACTAACTGATCGGCTTTGACTCCCTTGGCCAATCGCGTAGGATCGCCATCGGCCCATCCATCGCGCTCGATCCAACGATCGACTTCTTCTTGTCGAACAATGTCAGCCTTCTTCAAATTGCGGCTCAGCGCCGATGAAATGTTGCTGCAGAGCATCGAATTGACGGCTTCGCTGGCGACAGCACCGCTGGTCGAGCAAATCAAGGCGACTCGCTTTTCATTCAAGTCGGCGTATTCGGCGGGCATGTCGTTGCCACGGATCGCATACAAAAGATTGGCCGCAAAGCTAATGCAGCCGCTTGTGGGTACCAGCAGTGTTAACATCAACAGCGCAAACCAAGAACGTTTCCAAAGTCTTTTGCCGCTTGTTTGTTGAGGTTGGTTGCGCATCCGTGCATCCTTTAAATATCCGGTGGGATCAGTTCACCAGTCGATACACCCATTGGATGAGTGCAACGCTGAGTGCTGTAATGAGGCAAATCGCTAGTACCAGAGAAAACCAGTGGCCGCGCGTAGCTTTTCCACGGAAGAAGAAATAGCAACTCGCCGGAAGAAATGCCAGAGCAATTAGAGCTAAGAGCATTCCGCCCGAATTGGCGCTAGCTGCTGCGACCAAGTTGCCTCGCATCGTATGAGCCCAACTGGTCGTCATTCCGCAAGCTGGGCAAGGTCGATCGAGCAGCAATACAGCCGTGCAGGGAGGCAAGCCCAACTGCTGGTGTGTCCCCGAACCTGTTGGCGAAGGGTTTAAACAGCGTGCGGTCACAAGCAAGGCTAGCAATAGAATGCCAGATAGCAACGCTGTTACGCGCACCGGCCACGTCAAGGGCTCTCGCTCTTGCACCAGCATCGGTTGAATCAAGCCATCAGAGCTCATCGACCGGCCCTCAACTTGGCCTGTTGCTGCCACAGTTGCGCAACGGCTAGGGCTGGAGCACAGCGTGACGCAGCCGACGTCACGTGATCTTCCAGCAGCTCGAAGTGAACTCCCGCAAGTTCATTCCGCGTACGCAGGCGATCGACAAGCGGCCAGCCATGTCCTGTCACGAAGACGGTCTTGCCTAGCGACGTAAGCTGAAACGATGTGCGCTCATTCGATTCGGTGGCGACAACAACTCGAGCCGGTTCAGCTTGCAGATTTCGCACCAACGCTTGAGCGACTTGACTCGCCTGAGCATCAAGAATCTGTTGGGCCAGAGAAACGATCACGGCTTCGCTGAGCGTTTCAGAATCCTCGCCAACCATGCGAGCCAATCGAGCTAACGCACAAAGGCGAGTCCTCGGTCTTCCATCGGCGGTGTCGCAATTGTTGGGCTCTTCATTCGTGGTACGCAAGACCAAGTGAACATCGACGCTGGTGGCAAAGCGTTCGGCCATTACTGGACAACGCACTCCATCGACGGATAAGTGCGAGACGATCGCATGAATCGGTGTTCGCTCCATGCCCGTGTAGACCAATTGACCAAGCTGCATACGATCGCGGTCTGTTTTCGCATCAGTGGCAATTCGACTGTCGGCGATCGGAATAATGTCCACGGTGGTTGAACCAATGTCCAAGACTGCCGAACATTGATCCAACGACCACTGTCGCTGCGTCAACAACCAACTGACCAAAGCGTACCAGTTACTTGCAGCGACATCCCATGGGCGTTGCTTGGACTGTTGCACGTTCATCCATTGGCCGCCCACTGCATAGACTTGGCATTGGTGCTCTGGGATTACGCCCGTTAGCCCGTCTAAGATTGCAGCAACTCCTTCGCGACGAGAAAAGAAACAGTCCGCCATCTCGCCAGTCATCGTTACAGCTAAGGTACAGGACTCGTCGAATTCAACCTCCAATTCCTGCAACAGCTTTACAACCGCTTCACCTAGCTTGTTGTAGTCGGTCCACATCGGAAACGCGACCGCAACGCTATTACCGTCGAGACAACTGAGCTTGATGTTAGCTCCGCCAATGTCGATGCCGTAGATCTTTGCGTCAAAGCTCATGAAGTGATTCTAGTGACTTGGATTGGAGGAGTGCTGAGTGCTTCGATTGATTGCTTCTGTGGAGTGACATCAAGAAGAAGCGTTGGGTTGTGCACTCTTGGTTGGATCATATTGAATTGGAAGAACGACTTGGAACGTGCTGCCTGTTCCTAATTGACTGGTGAGGTGAATTTCGCCACCCAGCAGTCGACAGAGTTCCTTGACGATCGACAACCCCAATCCAGTGCCCGAGTATTGGCGTGTCAGGCCGTCATCCTGAAGAACGATTTTACTCTGCCGAAACTTCTCGAAGATGATTTCGAAGTCCGATTCAGGAATTCCAACTCCGGTGTCCGTAACTGTCAGGAAAAACAACTGCTCGGAAGCCAAGCCAACTTGAACTGTAATCAGACCACCGTCGGGAGTGAACTTGATTGCGTTGGAAAGCAAGTTGGTGAGAATCTGTTGAATTTTGGCTTGATCCTGAAAAACTGGAGGCAAGTCTGTGGCAAACTCCATTTGCAGGTCCATGTTCTTCTCGTCCAGCAAGCTTTGCAGCATGTTACACTGCGATTGAACCAGTATTGGCAAGTCGAAGGAAACGGGTGTGACCTTCATTTTGCCAGCTTCGATCTTCGCCAAGTCGAGAATCTCATTGATCATCTCCAAGAGGACTCGGCCACTGCTTTGGATATTGCGTACATACTTGCGCTGCTTATCGTTGAGTTGTTCGATTCCATGGAGAACATCACTGAAACCAAGAATGCTATTGAGCGGTGTTCGTAGCTCGTGTGACATGTTCGCAAGAAAGTCGCTCTTCAGTCGATTGGCTTCGTAGAGTTGGAGGTTTGCTTGAGCTAACTGGTCGATCTTCATGTCGAGCTCATAGTTCAGTTCTCGCAGTTTCGATTGACTCTCCGTCATGTGTCGTAGCATTCGATTGAACGCATCACCCAATGCATTGAACTCGTCGCCGGTGTCGATGTTGGCGCGAAGGTAGATGTTCCCGCGACTGATTTCATCGCTCACCGATCGCAAGTGGTTGAGCGGATTGAGAACGATGTTACGAAAGACCCAGTGTACGAAACTGAGCGTGAAGGCCACCGTCACCATTGCGATAGCGATCATCACCGCGACTGTTCCGGCTGATGCAACTTGAGTTTGTGAGTAAGGAATCTTGACTTTGACCACGCAAAACGGGATCTCTTCGGCCTGCTTCGTTTCAAACCTTCTGTGACACTGCATGCAGTTGTCCGAAAACTGAACCACGTGGTAGTAGATGTACCAGCCTCCTTCGGGCACATCGTTTGAGTCGAATGTGGGAGCGTTGATCTCTTCGTACAACTCTTCCTGTACGGGTTGGACGGGCAATGGAGTCGATGTTGGTGAGGCTGGGGAACCGTTGGGCCTTGGTAGAGAATTTGCCCCCGTCTGGTCACTAGCCGCATTACTTGTTGGACCACCTGTTACTACACCTCCAGTTACTACACCTCCAGTTACTACACCTCCAGTTGCTGGACTACCAGTTGCTGGTCCGCCCGTTACTGGACCACCTGTTGCTGATCCATTGTCAGGTTGCACATTTTCAGTCGATGAAGTTTCGTTTGTCGAAGTTGTTGGTGGACTAGATACCTTTTTGTTAGCTGCGATTCTCTGACGGTAGCGAAGCTCAAGGGCCTCAAGCAATCTGCGCTCAGCTTCAGAGTTTGGGCTCTTGGCTGAGCCGAGGTCTTCGTGCGCGACCTCCTTATCCAGCATGATGACTTCTTCGCGAAACAGCGGATTGTCGACCAACTGCTTTTGAAGAACAGAGTAAGGGCCAGTGTCACCAAAGGTTAGCGAGCTAGGTTGTGGCGACTGGCTACTGATTGAATTGAACTTCTTGTTCTCGACGTGTTTCCACGCTACGACGGACCGAGCGTGGTCTCTCGCGGTTTGGCGGGTCGTGTCCATGACCAAGTCTTTGGCGACGACTTGCAGCAAAAACCAAAACGCTAGTCCAATGGGGACAAAGAGTGCCACCCCCAAGAATAGGAGGCTTTTTCGCTGCAAAGACCATCCGCCCACCAGCCATCGAAGGACTCGTCGGGAAAAACTAATGGTCGAACTTAGCCCGGGTATTCTCATCCAATTGAGCTTCGCGAACTTGGAATCTTCAAAATACTGGAGTTTTTACTATTTTCGCCTATTCTAGTGGGTCCTAACTGCGGTGTCGTAGTCGGGAATGCGGTGGAAGCCAAGATTATCCGTCGTAAAATCGAAACGGCTGGTAAAATCAACGCATCACTCGTAGTTTTCCAGTTATTGCCCTAAAAATTAGTTAATCGGAATAGCTTGCCCATCCCGATTTGTCTGGCTAGCATTAGTGCTTGCTTTTCCGAGAGTCAATGCAGCAGTAGATCAATTTGTTGGAGACCTTTCAATGTCCAAGCGGTTTCGTTTTTGGAGTCGTTGTGCGCTAGTTGCCACGATGGCTGTTCTTGTAACCTTCAATCCAGCTTGGGCAGGCCGAGGCATTCGAGGATGGCTGAATAAACGCTATGCGTCGAATTGCGGTCAAGTAGTTTGCTGTGAGCCCGCGCCAGTGTGCTGCCCACCAGCACCAGTTTGTTGTGATCCCGCGCCAGTTTGCTGCGAACCAACTCCACCATGCTGCGACTCGGGCAGCTCGATCATTACAGACGCAGCTCCTTCGCACTCGACTCCTGTCGTTCCGCCTGTGAAGCAAGAATCGACACAGCCAGTCGTCCCGCCTGTGACACAAAAGCCTGTTGATCCGCCAAAGACAGATCCAGTCCAGCCAGAAGTCGCAAATAAGCCAGAAGTCGCCAAGCCAGCAACACCAGACCCAAGCCCATCGGACTCGCAAACCAAGGTTGATCCACCGGTCAAGCAAGTCGAACCACCAAAGGTCGAGGATGTATTCGGCTCAAAGCCAACAGCACCTCCGACCGTTGAAGATCCGTTTGGCGGCGCTTCCAAGCCAAACCCGGAGCCCATGCCTGCCGATCCAGTACCAACTCAGCCAGCTCCAACCGAGCCAGCGCCAACGTTGCCTGGTGAGGACATCTTTGGTGCGCCTAAGGCTACCGAGCCAGCTCCAACGACTCCCGCAGATGATATCTTTGGTGCGCCAAAGACAAATGAGCCCGCTCCAACGACACCAGCCTCCGACGATCCTTTTGGTGCACCGAAGTTAGATTCGAAGCCTGCTGCTGACGACCCATTTGGTGCACCAAGCACACCAAGCGACGCTAAGCCTGTAGCCCCTGCTGCCGACGATTTGTTTGGCACGCCTACACCACCCACGGAAACACCTGCACCAACTACTCCGGCTGCTGACGATCTGTTTGGAGCACCGTCAACACCTACAGACTCGAAGCCAGCTCCTGCTGCAGACGACCTGTTCGGTACTCCATCAACACCAGCAGACGCCAAGCCAGCCGCGGATGACCTGTTCGGTGCGCCATCGACTCCTGCCGAGTCTGCGCCGACTCCACCAGCAGCAGCGACTGATGACTTGTTCGGAACGCCATCCACACCGGCACCCGCTCCAGCCACGACACCTGCTGCGGATGATCTGTTTGGAACACCTGCGACACCTGCTCCAACTCCAGCCGCTGGCGACGACCTATTCGGAACGCCTGCGACACCAGCTCCAGCCGCTGGCGACGACCTTTTCGGAACGGGCAGCAGCAATGAAAAGCCTGCGGACAAGTCGAAAGACAAGCCTGCCGACAAGGCTGATTCAATCGACGACCTGTTTGGAACACCTAAGCCAACCGGTGGTGAAAAGCCAAAAGCAGACGACAAGTCAGGCGACGATCTGTTCGGCAACCCAGCTTCGAAGAAGGACGAAAAGGCCAAGGAAAAGTCGGACGATCCATTCGCCGATCTATTTAGCGAAAACAAGACACGCGTATGGCGTGATAACACTGGAAACTTCGAAATCGAAGCCACTCTCGCCGAGATTCACGAGGACTCAGTCCGATTGTTGAAGACCAACGGGAACTACACTAAAGTGCCACTACGACGCTTGAGCGACACGGACCGAGCATTCGTTCAGCGAATCGCTAGCAAGATTCAGGGTAGACAAGTCAAGATGGTCTCGATCAACAAGGCTGAATAGTCCAGTCGATTGTCTTCAATCCCGGAAGGGATGCAAACAGCAAAAAGGGAAGCATGACTCCAATTCATGCTTCCCTTTTTTCGTAGTTTTCGTAGGGTGTGTGAAGCGTGCTTCCACCAGGCGTCTCTACATCAAAGTGAAGTCTGCCAAACGTTAAACTTAACGCACACGAGCGACCGCACTCGCAACACACCATCTATCTCCGCCGTAAAACTTCACGGCCACGCTCGCCTCAACTTGATTGGCGTGTCGCGAGGTCAGACAACCGGTTTGCTGGCCGCTGCACTTCGAGCAACGCAACCCGTTCGTGATTGGTCATTAGCCTCAGACCTCTACACACGGCCTACGGGGCAACGAAGCAACGAAGCAACTCAAAAAACTATTTTGAAAAAAACTCGAAAAAGTTTGTAAGGATTTCGCGTCTCGTCCGTCTACCAATCTTTGCCAAACGTTTGTCGCTGTGACGAACGTGAAGACAAATCGAAATTGATGGAGAGTCAAAATGTCCAAGTTCCCAAGAAATCTCGTTATTGCGTTCACTGTTTGTTCTGCAATGGCCTTCCTTTACTTGCCGAGCTTACTGGCTCAGGATGCTACTAAGAAGGCCTCGTCAACGACGATGAAAACCGCTGCAACAAGCGGAGTGCCAGCAAAGGCCACGAAAGCAGAAGGATCAGCTAGTCAAGCAACATTGAAGTCAACGAAGACTGCGGACGACACATCAACTGTTCCTGCCAACAAGAAT
>CAYWNG010000273.1:4601-8390 GCA_964458685.1 uncultured Pirellulaceae bacterium | reverse complement strand
ACTCGAAGCGTTAAGGGCCAACAGCCCGCTGGTTTGCACGCAAACCGGGCCTTAGGAAGAACGCCAGGGACTGGCGTGGCACACTGGGGCCGTTGGCCCGAAATGCTGGCATTATCGTAGCTACCGTCGCCAGACGGTAGATGCCGTCCCTCGCTAACGCAGCGGTTTTGGATTAGGCAAGCAAACCTGCAAGCCAGTGGCAACGTTAGAACTCGAAGCGTTAAGGGCCAACAGCCCGCTGGTTTGCACGCAAACCGGGCCTTAGTAAGAACGCCAGGGACTGGCGTAGCACACTGGGGCTGTTTGGATCTAAAGCCTCGAATACCTCAGCGGGTTAAACAAGTTCATTGTTGCGATCCCCCACCAGGACTATAGTCGATTGGTCGTAAGTGCTCTATTTCCAAGGACTTACGTGACTATTAGCGAGTTTCAAAGTCTCATTTCACAAGCGCTTGCTAGCCAAGCACTTAACATTCTTTGGATCTAACTTTTAAGAACAGAAAGCTGTTAGTTTAAAGCAAGAAAAAGCTAGTCGCTATTGAATAGAAACAGCAGAAACCAAGCCTCCGAAAGCCCCAACATCTACCAGTATCTTGGCTTTTTTCTCTCCTCGCTCACCCTTGAGTGTGACAAGAAACTCAAGCTCACCTGGCTGTTCTCCAGCTTTTTCGTCAACAATCTCAACCTTTTCTAACTTTCCAATCAGGATCTCAAGCTGCTCTTTCATGGAGTTCAGCGTGGTCAGCGTCCGCTCGGTGTAAAGCGAAGAAACCATGAATGGACGCGTTTCGTTCACGTCGCTGCACCAAGCCTGGACGAACGAATCCACGCGCGCATGAACGCCCTTCTTGTCGGTCATCAAGTTAACGAAGTCATTGATGCGCGAATGCGATACGACGAAGCGTTCGAGATAGCCTTGATAGATCCAGACTTCAACAGGCAGTGCTTCTCCCGACTGACATTGCAGATTGAAGTTGCATCGGTATCGCTTACCACTGGCCTGATAGTCGACGATGCGAGCAATTGAAGTTGGGCCAGTGAACTTTCCGGTGATCTCGCGCAGGTTTTTCAGGTAGGCCGACAGCGATGCTTGATCAATGGCTTCTCTGCGGACAGGATTGATCATCGATAGCAGCTTTTCCGAGCTGCCAGACTGAAAGGCCTCGATCACCAAGGCGGCTGCATCGCGATCGCTGCCGACCGTCGGAATGCTGGCAACCGAAAAGTCGATTTCGAATTCGTTGGTGAAGTCGTAGACAATCGCCTCGCCATCCTTTTCAGGCATCGCGATATCGCAAGCGACCTGAGTTATCTGGCCATCCTCAAACTCCGCCGTAAGAAACACGGAAGCCATCAGATCAACGGGACGAGCAATCTGATTGCTCATCCGTACCCAATCCACGGAAACGCTCTTGAACTTCGACGGCTTAGCTTCGGGTTCTGCAAGTTGTTTCTTGAGGTCTTCTAGCGAAAACTGCGATTGAAATTCCTTGTCTAACATCGCATGAGCGGCTTCGGCTTGCTCGGAAAGCAGCGCAGTCCAGAATCGCTTGCCCGTTTCTGCGATCGATTCAGGAAATTGGAACATGGTCATCGTGGACTCTGCCAGCGAAGGTCCGTAGAACGAAAATCCGATCAACCTTGCGTCGCCAACAAACTGAAATTCGGCATAGCAGTCTTTGTCCCCAAACTTGAATGGGCCAGAAGCGGATACGTTTTTCTCGTACTGAGTCGCAGTCCAAAGATCGAAATCGATTTCTGGCTTCTGGTCCTTGAATTGGGCTCTCAATCGATCCAGCATTGCCTGCAGTTGTTTCTTGTCGCATATCGAAGCCAACGCAGGAGGCAAGCTCGCGACAATTTGATCGGCCTTAAGCGAGGCCCCGATTCCTTGCAGAAGATCTTGAGCGACCTTTGCAGCTTGCGGGTGCGAGCTATTGAAGACTTGCGTGACGTTGATCGCTCCCAGGTTCGCCTTGCCGACTCGAGTCCGATCCGTGGCGATATTGTAAACCACACGGCTAATGCAGCGATTGCCTGTTTTAGTCTCGAGAACCAAGTCGACATTCAACAGTCGGCTTTTCTTGGCGAAGTCGTATTCCGACAACTGAGTCTTTTTCAACTCCATCGTGCGAATCTCGTTGCCAAATCGCTGCTTCAGTGTTTCACTCAGCTTGGCGAGCTGTTCGACTTTGACTTGTTCCTGAAACTTAGCGGCGTAAAGCTGATGCGCCCGTTTGGCGTCCCCAGAAAAGACAAGCTGAGTCAAAAAAGCGGCTTTCTTAACGTACTGTTCGGTCGTCAGCGGCTCGGCAAAGTACAGATCCGGAAGCTCGGCACAATTGGGTTGCACGTCCCACAGCCGGTCTCTCACTGTGATGAGTCGAATGCCGCACAGACCGGACTCGCCGTACAGAACTCCCGATAGCATGCGAGTTCCACCGGTTTCGTTCCAGGCAATCAGGCCAGCGAGCGATTTATCGAGATCGATTTTCCCGATCCGCTGGTGCAGCTCGCGGCCAAACACATCTAAGCACTGGAAGTCGATCTTGGCTTCGGGAGCATCGGAAACGAGGGCTTGGCTGGTTGTTTGCGAGTTCACTGCTTTGACCCAGGTTTCAAAAACACCAAGCTCGGTATTGGATGGATCGATCTCGGTTGGCTTGAAATCGACTCGACCAATCTTTCCTGCTGTAACCTTGAGCGCTCCTGGTTTATCCAGTTGTTCAACGGCCAGTTCCTGATCGTCCGCCTTGAGCGTTGCTTTGACAGGCGTAGCTCGCGATTGCACAAAAATCTCAACACCATCAAAGCCGCTTTCGATGGGCTCTTCAATTTCGCCACCGAGAATCGTAACTTTGATTGCCACCGCTTTAGCAATCTGTCTGGCCTTGAAATAACGGAAGGTCACCTCACAATTCTCCAGCTCGGGGCCTTCGATGATCAGCTTGTTAGCTTCTTGAGCCGCTAAAAAAAGACTGGAAAACAGGCTGATTAGAACGAAGGCAGAAGTCGTTAGCGAACGACGAACAGCAAGCGGCATGGGAACTCCCCAAAGTTTTTCGGAATCGGGCGTATGGATGGCTGAAGGTCCCTATCATCGCTTAAAATCCTCCAAACTCAACAGCAACCACAACCTTTCATCCATGGAGCACAGAAGTGGAAACACGCCAACTCGGGAACTCGGATTTGCAACTTACATGCCTTGGCTTTGGATCCTGGGCAATTGGCGGGGGTGATTGGGCATTCGGGTGGGGCGACCAGGATGAGAGCGAAGCGATTGCGGCCATCGTTGCGGCCGTCGATCTTGGCATCAACTGGATCGATACAGCGGCCGTTTACGGTGGTGGGGTTTCCGAAGAGATCGTTGGAAAGGCTTTGAAGCAGCTTGGTTCTAACCGTCGTCCCATCATTGCGACCAAGTGTGGCCGAGTGATGCGAGCCGACAAGTCGATCGATAAGGTCCTCAAACGACAGAGTATCATCGACGAATGCGAAGGCAGTTTGCGTCGCTTGGGCGTGGACTGTATCGATCTCTACCAGATGCACTGGCCCGAGCCTGATGCGGATATCGAAGAGGGATGGACGACACTCGTTGAACTGAAGTCGCAAGGGAAAATCCGCGAAATCGGAGTATCGAACCACAGTGTTTCTCAGATGCAACGGCTGCAAGCGATCCATCCAATATGCTCATTGCAGCCGCCCTACAGCATGCTCAATCGAAGCGTCGAAAAGGAGATCCTGCCTTACTGCGGCCAGAATAACATCGGTGTTGTTTGCTACAGTCCG
>CAYWNG010000273.1:0-4591 GCA_964458685.1 uncultured Pirellulaceae bacterium | reverse complement strand
CGATGGCTAAAGGCTTGTTGACCGGAAGCTTTACACTGGAACGAGTTCAGAATTTGGGCGCGAAGGACCATCGGTCTCGCGATTCACAGTTCCAGTCACCCAACATCGACGCTCACCTTGGTTTTGTCGAATGCTTGAAGAGTATCGCAGTGAACAATTCGAAGACATTGGCAGAAGTTGCCATTGCATGGGTACTACGCAAGCCGGAAGTGACCTCGGCGATTGTTGGCTCGCGACGCCCCAGCCAAATCGAAGGCATCATCGCCGCGGGCAGTTGGAGAATTCCTGAGGCAGATCTCACAACGATTGAACAACTGCTCAACGGTCACGCTCAGGCCTTGCGACATTCCGCGATGATCAAGAGCTAACCGTAGCTACCGTCGCCGTAGCTACCGTCGCCAGACGGTAGAAGGCTGCGTCGCAAGCATCTTGATCCACCACTTGGCAGTGGTGGCTACGGATAGCCTCGCAACCAACCGACCGTAGCTACCGTCGCCAGACGGTAGAAGCCACCACTTGATAGCTTGGCAGCGGTGGCTACCGTCGCCGTAGCTACCGTCGCCAGCCGGTAGAGTCCACCACTTGGCAGTGGTGGCTACGGAAAGTTAGTACTCTAACAGCGAGAAGACGGGATGCGGCTTTAGGCGTCGAGCACCCTGAAGGAAGGCTAAGTTGATGCAGAAGGCGCACTCGACGATCTCGACATCAAAATGGGACAACAGCTTTAGACAAGCTTCGATCGTGCCTCCGGTGGCGAGAAGGTCATCGACAATCACAACTCGCTGGCCAGCTTTCAACGCGTCGCTATGCATTTCCAGCGTGTCGCTACCGTACTCAAGATCGTAGCTATGGCGGATCGTTTCATAGGGCAGCTTGCCTGGCTTGCGAACGGGAACAAAGCTCGCACCCAATCGAATCGCTAAGGGAGCACCGAAGATAAAGCCTCGCGATTCAACAGCTACAATCGCGTCAACATTTTGAGACTGATATCTCGCCGTCAGTCGATCGATGACTTCGCTGAAGGCTTCGTGAGATCCCAGCAAAGGCGTGATGTCGCGGAAGAGAATTCCTGGTTTAGGAAAGTCGGGGACATCGCGGATATAGTCGGTAAGTTCAATCATGCTGGCTCCTAGGTATCGGGGAGCCCATAACTTACCAAATCGCTTGCTAGCGTGCAGCTCAATTAAATGAGCGAATCACAGATTGCAAACCATTTTTGATGCGAGGAGCCGTGCCGAGCTGATCGCCAATTCCAGGCAGTGCGATACAGGCTGCGATGAAGGCAACCATTAGAGCCAAGACGAAACGAGGATCAGTTTCGCGACTCATGTTGAGTGACTTTAGCGTGGCCCATGGAGATGGGAGGCGGACCGGTGTCAGCTCGTCGATCCGTTGCAGCATGAACACGTTTTCAGATTCGTTCGACTCTTCTTTGTCGACTTTGACAAGCCATCGCTCGCCATGGTAGCGAAGCTCGATACGCCTTGCACGGCGCATTGCTGCCGCGTGCTTCTTCGCAATGCGAACGCGAAAGTCCTCTCTCGAGAGATCGATCAACTCACCAACAACGTCCTTCCGACCTACGCGCAGCCTGCATGTGCAGTCTTCGGGAGGAAGTTGACATCGATAGGGTTTGGAAGGATCTTGTCGCACGATAAATCTTCTTGAGCTAACTGCTTGCCGGACCACTGCCCGCTTGCCAAAAGATTTGAGTCTTTGGGCCGCTTCCAAGGGAACTGTAGTATCTTCCCAGGCCATTGAAGGAGCGTTAACCTTAGACAGCTTCTAAAGTCTGCGAAATGCCTCCATTTGAAGGAACTACAACGATTAGGCAATTTGTAGCGACAAATTCTAAGGAATCAACTTTCCGGATTGCTCCGCCGATAACTGCGACAGAGTCTTACCAGCTAGATCGTTTGCCGTCATTCCCGCAGTTCTGACGAGCAATTCGAAATCCTAGTTTAGCCAGGACTTCGATCGCCCCACAGAGCTCGAGAAAAGTTGATTCGCTTCAGAGTTTGTTGACTGAGAGCCAGTTCCAGGAGGCTGGCTTGAATGCAATCTATAGGGCGTCGAATTCATATTGTGTTGAGCACCAGCCTTATTTGGCTGGCAGTTTTGGCAGTTGCCCACGCGCAGCATGGTTGGCCTTACCCCGACCTCCAAAAGCTGCCGCAATCGGGCGACAACTACACTCGCGGTAACGGACATGGCCACCCTCCAATCGGCTACGCTCGTGGCGGGCAACCCAACCTGCCTCCACGACCTCCTATCGGTGGATCGTTGAACCAGCAACAGCCAGGTGCCGCTGCCCCTTTGCAGCCCTACCGACTGGTTACTACTCAAGATCTTTTGACCGAAGACAGTGGCTCTAAAGATCAGAGCGATGCATCAGCATTGGAATCGATGGGGCCAGCCAAGGGTGGTTTGAAATCACCGCATGGCGCAGAAAAACCGCTTCGTGACGGTATCCCTGAAGGCAAAGATCCGCACATCGATCTGTACATGGAGAACTGCTACCCGTCGGCGATCACTTGCGGAAAGTGTCACCCAAAGGTGTACGAAGAGTGGCGAACGAGCGCGCACGCTTACGCTGGAATCTCGCCGATGTTCCACAAGTTCGAAATGGCGATCGCGCAGCTAAGTTCGGGAACCATCGGGACGTTTTGCATTCGCTGCCATGCGCCCATTCACGCCCACTTGGCTAGGCCTCGCGAGGCCAGTGTGGTCGATTCCGAACACGTTTTGCGTGAGGGTGTGACCTGCGTTGCCTGTCACCGCGTCGCGGAAGCTTACAACAGACACAACGGTGAACGTCGCATCGAATCGGGCAGTATCTTTGATCCGGTCTTCGGATCGACTTACGGCGAAGGATTGATGCGGGCGATCGCTGAAAAAGATAAGTACAAGTTGAAAGTCGATCCCAACGATAAGAAGCCGGGCCAATCCGTACACTTGAATGCCATCAAGTTCCATCAGTTGAGCGATTCCTCATTCTGCGCGTCGTGCCATCAAGTAGCCGTGCATCCGGGTATCGCACTGGAAGTCGTTTGGGCTCAATACCGCGCAGGACCAGCCTGCAAAAAAGGCATCAGTTGCCAAGACTGTCACATGGGAATAGTTCCCGGCAAGCCCAACGGTTACGAGACCGCATACACAGCCGAAATTAGCGGCAAGCCTGTCAACGAACCTCGCAAACACTCCAGCCATATGTTCTGGGGACCGATCCAACCGATCAGCCATCCTGGTCTGTTCCCTCACAACGAGAAGTCGCTGCGATGGTCGATTGACGATTGGTTGTGCTTCGACTGGCGCGCGGGCTGGGGAACGGACGCCTATGAAAAATCGCCGATCGCAAAGCAAGTGAGCTATCCCAAGAAATGGGACTCGCCCGACGAGCGTCGCGATGCCAGGAAGGTGATCGACGAGAATCTCAAGCTGCTTCAAATCAAACGCGATTCATCGATCGCGGTGATGGAAGCCGGCTCTAAACTGGATGGTCCTTTCTTTGACAGCTCTCCCGCTTGCGGCGAGGACTTGAAGTTTCACTTTATCGTGGCGAATCAGAGCGAAGGACATAACATGCCCAGCGGTTCGCTGGGAGCTCAACCGCAATTGTGGCTGAACGTCGTCTTGATCAGCCCCTCGGGCCGTCGAGTCTGGGAATCAGGTCACCTGGATAGCAACGGAGACTTGTGCAATCAGCATTCCTTCGATGTAACTCAACGAAAGATTCCGGCCGACCTGCAACTGTTCAATTTGCAGACTCAGTTCTTGATCACGGGAGTTAAAGGAACGGATCGCGAGATGTACTTGCCGATCAACATCGACCTTGACCAGCTTCCGTTCTTGAGACCGGGGGCTCAGCCAATTTCAGTACTGAACCACCCGCCGCTGATTCGGATGGAAGCCCATTCGATTCCACCGCTGGGACACAAGATTGCCAAGTATCGCGTGCCTAGCGAATTGCTAACGGAACGAGGTACGTATCGATTAAGTGCACGACTTCGTAGTCGCATGGAACCCATCTACTTCATGAGGTTCGTAAATGCGACGCCCGAGATGGAGCAGCGAATGATCGAAAACACGCTGGATATCCATCCGTTCTCCGTTCAATTCGAAGTTCGATAGACTCATTCACCATTGATGCAATGAAAATCACAAAGTTTCGAGTGCTAAGTCTGATTGCGATTCTAAGCTGTGCCACAGCTTGGACCGTCGGCCTACGCTCGCGATCCAGCCGTGAACATCTGGTGGAGCGAGTTAGTAAATCCGAAAATCAATCAAGCGATTCATTTACGGCGAACTATGATCACAGCGTCCAACAGGCGTCTGCAATTCTCGCTTCTTCGGAAGGCGTTGTCTTGCTGTCGTCAGAGAATAACGATGCAGGGCAGGCTCGTGGGACGAATGACAATTTCGATGTTCAGAATACGAGCAATCCACCTTTTCAGCATCGAACAACAGCATCCGAAGGTACGGCGCCCGAAGGTACGGCGCCCGAAGGTACAGCATCCGAAGGTACAGCATCCGACGCGAATGGCAGGCCGCCGAAACGCAAGCAAGTCGTCGATCTTCGCGGCCGCATAGC
>CAYWNG010000272.1:0-8398 GCA_964458685.1 uncultured Pirellulaceae bacterium | reverse complement strand
TGAGCAAATCGCCATCCATTTCAGCTTTGAGAGCTTTATCGACTAACTCCATCGCCTGATCCAAGTTCGGGTCGGAAGCATAACTGCTGATGGTGATGAGGCTTGCTAGTAGACAGGCCAGAAAACACGATAGCCTAAGATTAGCCAATAGTCTGAACATCGTCAGATCTCCCGTGATGAGAAGGGTCCTCGCCAATTAGCCTAAGGCGTTTAGTTTACAGAATTCGCTCCGCCGACGCAATAAAGTTAGTTCCCAGGTAAGTAGGTAGTTGAGTTAGTCTGCTCGCCAATCGATAAAAAAGAAGCTCACTAGCGAGATGAGCATGCCTGCTGGAAAAATGAAGAACATCGGATGGCCCCAAAAGTCTCGCATTTCCCAGAGAACTAGCGGATAGAAAAGGCATGCCATAACGACTACAGACCATTTTCTAGTTACGGGCGATGTCTCTTTTTTGCTAAGAATTGCTGCGACGAAAATCATCGCAAAAACGGCAAGATAGAAAATCATGAGATGCTCGTTTGTGGAATCATAACATCACACAGTTTCGAATCGGAAGACAGGGAATGTCCTAGTAAAACGAATTGGTGCCGACTTCTGATGCATTTTTCAAACGGAGGCTACGGCATTTGCCGTAAAGGCAACGCTGCCTACGAAGATTGCAAGGGACTCGTTTAACGGCAAGCCGAAGGCGACTGCGCTTCTATCAACACCTGGGACTGCACCTCTCTCGAACACCACTGCAATGCGTATCGAAGCGCGAGACATTCTCAGACTCTAATTGTTGAACTTGCGAACGCTCCACGGAAGTCCAAAGATACAATAATGTGCACCATCTATCGTGTTGGTTCGATAGCGTTTGCCAGTTTCGGAAATCAAGTTACGAATTGCTGTTAGCGTCTTGATATTCTGGTCTCGACGTCGGTTAAATTCTGCTGCCAGTAAACGCTTTGCATCTGGATGCCAAGGTGGATCGCGTTGAGCATCCGCCTTCTTAAAGTACTCGAGCATTGCATCAATCGCCTCAATCTGAACCTTGGCCGCATCGCGACTTTTGCTCTCTCGCCAAAGGGTTGCTAAGTCGAGCGTGGGATTGTCGGTCGGGGAAGAGTCTTGTCGTGGAAAAAGACCGAATTGTGATCGACTGATCACTTGCAGTTCATTTTCAAAGCCTATCAACATGGCTTCGGCAATGGTGCGACAGGCTTCTCCTACCGTGACGTTGTAGTCGACATAGGAGTTGACTGAATAGGAATATCGCGGATCTTCTTGATGTTCAAACAACAGTTCAATAGCGGCATCTGCTTCGGCAAGCAGTGTTTGAATAGCGTTGTAGACTCGAACTTGGTGACTCTTATCGTAATTCTCAGGAAAACGAATCGTTTGATCCTCTCCGCGACGAGCCTCTCCACGAATAGGGGGCGCATCGTTGCGAGAAGCGAGTTGTTCGATGAGTATTTCTACTCGCTTCCGAGTACGGTCGGGCTTTGCATCGATTGCTGCCTGCGCATAAAGGGCATGTTCAAATAGCAGGAAAGTCAAAATTAGGAGGAGGGGGCGCATTACTTAATGCCTTTGCAATTTGTTATTCGCTCGTCGACTGCCTGACGTTCAACAAGCCAGACGCTCAAGAAGCCAAACTAGCTTCTGTCGCACCAACGAAGGAATTGTTCCAGCGGCCAAGTGTTGAGCACTTGCGATTTCAAAAGTCCAGCTCGTCGAGCCTGCAGAACACCGTAGTGAATTACTTCCAAGCCATCGATCGAATGGGCGTCTGTGTTGATTGCGATGGGCACTCCAGCGGCCGAGGCTTGAAGCAAATGCTGCTCGCACAAATCCAGTCGATAGGGGCTCGAGTTCAGCTCGAGGGCCTTGCCGTACTGAGCCGCCGTGGCAATCACGGCCTCCATGTCCACTTCATAAGGCGGCCTTGTGCCCAGCAATCTGCCGGTGGGGTGAGCGATGATATCCACGTTAGGATTCTGTAGGGCATCTACGATCCGTTTGGTAATTTCGTCGCGGCTTTGCTTCTGGCCGTAGTGAACACTGGCGATGACCCAATCGGCTTGCGCCAGAACTTCATCGACGATATCCAAAGGACCGGCTTCTAGAATGTCACATTCGACCGACTTGAGCACTCGAAATGCACCGTCTAGCGTCGCGTTGATCTGGTCGATCTCTTCCCACTGTTTCAAGAGTCGTTCTTCATTTAATCCGCGAGCCATACTCACTCGTTTGGAGTGGTCGGTGATCGCGATGAACTTGAGTCCGCGCTTTCTCGCTGCAGCAATCATCTCGCCGATAGTATTCGATCCATCGGATTCGGTAGTATGCATGTGCAAGTCGCACATGATGGCATCGACTGTGATTAAGCCTGGAATCGACGCGCCCGACTCAGCCCACTCAATCTCATGTCGACCTTCGCGAAGTTCGGGAGGAATCCAACTTAGACCGAGCTTGGAATAGAGTTCCTGTTCGGTAGCGCCATGCATGGGCGGCTGGCTTCCATCTAAGTTCGTGATTCCGTATTCGTTCACCGACATTCCCATCTTCCGGGCTCGTGAACGTATCGCCACGTTGTGCTCTTTTGATCCGGTGAAGTATTGCAAGGCTGCGCCGAAAGATTCCGCGGCAACCACTCGCAAATCCACCTGAAACTGAGCTTCGACGCGAATCGACATCTTCGTGTCGCCCCGAGCAATCGTGGTCAACCGTCCCGGAAAAGACTCTAGCTGGTCCATGACACTTGCAGGGCTGTCGCTCACCACCAAGATATCGACATCGCCGACGGTCTCTTTTCCACGACGGTAACTTCCCGCGAACTCAAGTTGCTTGATCGCCGTGCACTGCTGAAGATGGCCTCGCAAGCGAAACACCAATCGCTCGGCTTGGTCGATACGTAGTCGCATCGAAGCTTGCTCGGCAATGGCCAGTCCATCTAAGATCTGTTGTTCGGACTTGGCTCCAAAGCCCTTCATGTCGCGAACCTTATGCTGCTCGCAAGCTTGGCGAAGCTCTTCAAGCGACTGTAGGTTCAATTCCTTTTGAAGCGCCATAGCCTTCTTAGCACCAAGACCGGGAATGCGAGTCATTTGAATCAAGACCGGCGGCGTTTGTGCTCGCAGTTCTTCGAGCTGTGGGAGCTTTCCGTTTTCAATCAGCGTCTTACATTTTTGCGCGAGCGTGTCACCAATACCAGCGATCGCTTGCAAGGGTGTCGAGGCGTCTGCTAAGATATCTTTGACTGAGCGGTTGAGTTCGAGAATTGCTTTTGCTCCCGTGCGATAGGCTCGCACGCGAAAAGCGTTTTCACCGCGGAGTTCAAGGAGATCGGCAAGTTCTTCGAAAACTTGCGCTATATCGGCGTTGTTCATGAATGTTAAGCTGGAAAGAAGACTGAAACTGAAGCCGCGTCCGACTTCGGGCAGAGCTAACGGTCTTCAATTGTGGCGATTCCCCAACGTTCCACAACCATAACTTCCCCAATAACAATCGTAGGGGGGCTGCGTTTAGAAAAACGAAAAGGCAGCCAGACCAAAAGGTCTGGCTGCCCGGGGCATCTCGCGGGATGGGCATTTCCCGACCGGGTTTAACTAACAGGTCTGATAGCGGAGAGTAACAGTGTCCCGGTTTGAGATCCTCACCGCATTGAGTCGACCTGCGTTTCCTCACGACCGACGGCATGCATTACCAATCAAATGCAGTCCGGCGTTCAATGGATAATGCGTCAGTTACAGCAGAATATGGGACAAGCCGGCTTTGGAATAAATAATGAGCTCCACGCCCTGACGGCGTTTTATGCCAAATATCAAGCCGAGTTCAAATTTCAAACCTATTCTTTGGCTACGCTTGGACAAGAAGTTAAGCAGGTCCTATTTGTAACGGTTGCAGCAGACGTGACAGGCGTGGAACAGCTTCTTCAACTCCAAATGGGAAACACCACGTCTCTTCGGTCCCGAGCGCACTACCAAGTAACGCATTCCAAGCTGTCGGAGAATCTGCTTTGAGTCCTAAGCAGCCTCCACTGCCGCCCCCCAAGTGGAGTGTCGCTGGGTGTCGAAGACTGCCGCGAAAACACTGAATTAAAAAACGTTTACTGCACTCTTAGAACCGAATGATTCGCTTCAAAAGGAAGAGCTGAAAAAAATGCTAAATGCCGGAAATCAGGTACAGCCAATCGCGATCGTTGGAATGGCATGTCGTTACCCAGGAGAATTGGAAAACATCCAGAAACTCTGGGAAGGGCTCCGCAATAAGTACAACGCAATTTCCGAGACGCCTGCTGATCGCTGGTCCGCGGATCGCTATTACTCTCCGAACGAAGCTTCTCGCGGCAAGGCGTATGTTCGCCGCGGTGGCTATTTGAAGCGAGATCCCCGACTGTTTGATGCGGGCTTTTTTGGTATTTCACCGCGTGACGCAGAGAACATGGACCCACAGCAACGCTTGATGCTGGAAGTTACTTGGGAGGCGTTCGAAAACGCCGGTCTCAATCTTCCTGAACATGCGCGTCGAAGTGTGGGTGTTTATGTCGGTGGCTTTATGCTCGACCACATGATCACTCAGATGTCATTTGCCAATCGATCTGCGATTAATCAGTACAGCGCAGCGGGCATGATGATGACTATGTTGTCTAACCGTGTCTCCCACACGTTTGACTTCCGCGGTCCCAGCCTTTCGATCGATACAGCTTGTTCGTCATCCCTAGTCGCGTTCCACTACGCTTGCCAAGACATCTGGAAGTCAGCATGTGAATTGGCCGTTGTTGGCGGTGTCAACGTAATGATGCGGCCCGAGTATCCGATTGGAATGTGCAAAGGCCATTTCCTTGCTAGAGATGGACAGTGCAAGTCGTTTGACGAACGAGGCGACGGATACGGCCGCGCCGAAGGTGCGGGCGTTGTCTTGCTCAAGCCTCTCTCGAAAGCGATCGAAGACGGCGACGACATCTGGGCAACTGTGATTGCAACTGGAACCAATCAAGATGGTCATACTCCCGGTATCTCCATGCCTAACGGTGAGGCTCAGGCTGATCTCATCCGTGAGGTTTGTGGCAAGTACAACGTAGATCCTCGATCGATCAAATACGTCGAATGTCATGGAACTGGAACGGCAATCGGCGACCCAACTGAAGCCGGCGCGATCGGAGCGACGTATGGAGTTGGTCGAAGTGAAGATGATCGCGTCATCATCGGTACGATCAAGAGCAATCTAGGTCACATGGAAGCTGGTGCTGGCGTAGCCGGAATCATCAAGGCAACTCTCACTCTGCACCATCGAGAAACTTCGCCTTTAGCCAATCTACAAACGCCAAATCCAAACATCAATTTTGCTGCCTTGGGTGTGAAGCTATCCGACGCGAAGTACAAGCTTGCCTCCTCTGGCTCAACCCCGATTCGAGCCGCGGTGAATTCCTTCGGCTACGGTGGGTCGAACGCTCACGCCATTCTTCAAGCCTTCGACCATTCTGCTGATCAAAGCTCCGCTCAGCAGCCTCGAAACGGCTTCGCAATCGCCGACAGTTCCGTCGACTCGTTGCCGATCTTGTTACCAATTACCGGGCGAAGCGTCAACGCGGTCAATGACTTGGCCCGTCGATATTACGAAATGCTTGAAGCAGGAACAAACCTGGACGATTTGATCTACAGCCTGATTCGCCGTCGCGCGCATTTGACTCAGCGACTTGTTGTTGCTGGACGCAATAGCGAAGAACTTCGAAAGAACTTGAAGGCGGCTATCGATGGAGAGGTCGCGGGACAGTTTGCGCGGGGACAAAGTCCATACTCTGGCTCGGGTAAGCCAGTGTTTGTATTCACTGGTATGGGCCCGCAGTGGTGGGCGATGGGTCAGGAACTGTACGCTCAAAATTCAGTCTATCGCGAGGCAGTTGACAAAGCCGACCAGGTTTTCCAATCAATCGCTGGATTCTCGGCTTTGGCAGAGATGTTGAAGGACGAGCAGAGTTCGGAGATTACCAAGACGGAATATGCTCAGCCTGCAAACTTCTTGATTCAAATTGGACTCACCGCAGTACTTCGCTCGCGAGGCATCGAGCCTGGAGCTTGCGTGGGACACTCGGTGGGTGAGCTCGGCTCGGCTTATGCCGCAGGTGTACTTTCCTTAGAAGACGCGATGAAGGTTTGCTACCATCGAAGTCAACAGCAAGCCAAAGCTCGCGGCGCTGGAAGCATGATTGCCGTCGGCGTCAATCTGGAACGTGCGAAAGAGTTGGTGGCAAACTGCGATGGTGCCGTTTCGATTGCTGCGATTAATGGTGAAACCAACATCACTTTGGCTGGCGAAACAGATTCTATTGTTGCCATTTCTGAAGAACTAACAGCTCAAAACGTTTTCAACCGACTTTTGGAAGTCGAAGTTCCCTATCACGGCCCAGCCATGGACCCATTGATGGAGCCGCTGGCTGATGACCTGCGATCGATTCAGCCCAAGCCTCCAACAATGCAGCTCTATTCGACTGTCACAGGACAGCGAGTCGATGGTATTGCTTATGGTGCTGATTATTGGCCAAAGAATATTCGTCAACCTGTCGAATTCGTTCAGGCTATTCGCAGCGCAATCAATGACGGGCACTCGATCTTTATCGAAGTTGGTCCACACCCCGTTTTGGCAACCTCATTGAAAGAGTGCATTCAGAGCTCGGGCAAAGATTGTCGCCAACTTTTCACTCTCCGACGAAAGACCTCGGAAGTGGAAGCCATGGATCGCTCGGTGCTTGAGTACTACGCTTCTGGTGGACGATTGGCTTGGAACAAGATCATCCGTCCTGGAAAGATCATTGGCTTGCCGAATTACTCATGGCAGCGTGAGTTGCTGTGGGTCGAAAATGATCGAGCGGCACAAGATCGAAAGGAAACGGTCACGCATCCTATCCTTGGTATCCAAGAAGCACCAGCCACATGCACCTACCGTAACGACTTCGACTTCGAATCGGTCAACTACCTTCGCGATCACCAAGTGATGGGATTGCCGATCCTTCCAGCGGCGGGCTACATCGAGGCATTCTTTGAATTGGCTGGAATCGAGTTTCCGGAAAGCACCGGTTGGGCGCTGCGAAACTTTGAGATATCGGCTCCGCTGATTCTGAAAGACGATCGCGGTATCGATTTTGCTACCTCCTATGATCCGCTGACTCGCAAGATCGTTGGACGCAGCTTGGACAATGGAAAACTCGGACCTGGACAAACTCACGCTCGAGCTGAAGTAGGCGTCATTTCGGTTGCCGCTAAAGGTCAGCGAGATTTGACAAGCCTGAAGAACTTGATCTCATCGAAGCTTGAAACCAAGCAGTTCTATCAGCAACTCTGGGCTATCGGTTTGCAATATGGCCCCGCGTTTCAAACGGTCTCGGAGCTGTATGTCGCTGAAGACAGAATGCAAAGCTTGGCACGGCTGGAGCTAAACCAACTGCACGCGAGCAACTTGGAAAAGTATCGCATTCATCCTTCGCTTCTGGACGGATGCTTCCAGACATTGATGGCCATGATCGACACTCAATCGGCGACCTATTTGCCGACAAAGATCGACGAAATCCGTCTCTATGTTGACAGACTACCTGACCAAATCTGGTGTCACGGTCGCTTGCAAGAGATGAACCAGCGATTCGTCGACTGCCACCTCGATCTTTATGACTTGGAAGGCAACCTGGTTGCCAGCGTGAAGCGATTGCGAGCCAACGCAGCAGCTAAGCGGCAACGTACGGACAAATGGGGTGACCCAGTCAAGCTACAGATTCTCAAGTACATTTGGCAAGTTGGTGAGAACCTTCCCGAACCACGACGCTTGGGGAACTGGATGGTCGTTGGCGATCAAGCCGACTTAAGTTCCTTGGTAGTCCAGCAGCTTGAGAATTTTGGCGCGATGGTTGGTGCCCACGTTCGTGCCGGTAATCAACTGGAGTTCGATGGACGTGAAGTCACGCTGCGACCTGAATCGTTGGAAGACTGGTCCGAAGTGCTCTCCCAACACGACGAGATCGACGGCATTGTCTTTACCTGCACTCTAGACGCGTGGCCACAATCGGATGATCCTACAGGTCAGTGGCAGTTGCGACGCATTGTGACGGCGCTCAAGGCCTATTTCCAAACCAAGCGCACCGACACACCTCGGGTCTATCTGCTAACTCAGTCTGCCTTCCAAGTCATTCCGAGCGATACAGAACTCAATCCGGCTCAAGCATCGTTCAACGGTTTCGCCCGCGTGGCCTTTAACGAGCTTGAAGTGGGACGCGTTTCCACCATCGATCTACCTAGCTCGATCGATCCAGGTAGCTTCGAAGCCTTGATCCAAGAGTTGATCTGCGATGGAGCAGAAGACGAGATTGCAATACGTGACGGCCAGCGTTTCGTTAGTGAATTAGCTTTAACGGAAGATCTGACTAAG
>CAYWNG010000271.1:0-8407 GCA_964458685.1 uncultured Pirellulaceae bacterium | reverse complement strand
CTACTGGCAACGATGCAGCAAACTCGTTCAACACCTCAATGCCTTCAGTGCGAACCCAACCTGTTTGCGAAGCCGAAGTGTCGAACAGCACGACTACTTCGTAACCTGATGGTCGTGGAAAGTTGAGCTGCTCCTTCGGCTGAAGGCTCAGGGCATAGAGGTGATGACTGTCAGTGTCGAAAGTTGCCCAACGGCTCGTCCCGCTACCTGACGCGATGTCACCAGCACAAACAGTCAGCGGAGCCGCTGCCAAAAATAGTAGCGAGAGGAATCTTGAGACCGACATTGCGTACTCCCTGAAGACCGGAGGAGATGGAAATCTAGCTGTATTTGGATAAGTTCAAGCTGCTAGGAACCCTGGTTCTTGGTGCGGGTTCTCGGCACACTTGAGTGAGACTTTCAGTTGCATTTTATTTGCCAGCCACGACGATCGCCACCAAATTCGCTCCAATTTTGAGCGGATGCAAAAGTTGGAATGCGGAATGGCGCGGATAAAAGGCATCAAATTGCAACAGTATCGTCCAGGGACCCAACCGTTGCAAACTGCGTGCCATCGACCTTTTGAGTCTCCGCATTGCTGTTTGACCATCGCCCTATCGAAGCCTTATCACCCTTTTCCGACCGAAAAACGCTCTAAACCACCCTGATGGGTTGGCTTCCTGGCTGTTTCTTGCCTATTCCAGGTGACGCAAATTGCAACAACCGCGCAACTTAACACAGCCATGTTGTCGAATTTCAACAAAAAGCCTCTGCGCCGAAAATTTTGGTTAATCGCTACAGCTTAACACGACGATAGCTGTGGTGACGACGCGGAGTCTGTCCCTGGACTGTGTTTTCCTGGACTGACTCTGTCACCCTAATTGATCAGCCGCTTGGCTAGCTTCGGCTCGCCAAGTCGGAAGTTTGTCTCAGGCGGTTCTGAGGCGAGGCCATAATGCGGAGTTTGTTCGTAATGCGACTCATACTGTCACATACCAGCAATCAGTTGGCAGGGGGGCGATCCCATTTGACCCTCCTCCGCTCCGGAGTCTTTGCAGCCTTAACCGTCTTGGGAGCCAGCGCTTGGAGCCAAGCTCCTGTGGTTTCGTCTTCAGAAGTTCGTAATGACTCGCGAGGCGTTGTCAGCACTGGCAACAACTTGCGATCCAAAGCTTCGACTAAGCCAACTGGCCAACTTTTGCTGGACCGCGCGGCCCCGAGTTCGCCTGAGCTAGAGTTGGGTGATCCCGAGCCGATGCGCGTTGAGTCTCAACCGAGAAGCAATCCGGCTCGACAAGTCGCTTCCTTGCAACAGACTCTGCCTTCAGCGGCGACTCCGAGCAATCAACCCGAATACTCAACAGCTTCACCCTATCAGCTTCGTGCGGTAGGCACGGATTCTCGAGCGACGCTCGCCGAACCACTGCGCGTAACGCCGGTTTCATCTTCGACCAAAGTTGATACGACATCAACGACAGCAACGACTGAAGAACTTAAGGCAAGCGCGCCTAAAGTGGCTCGCAAGCCAGTACCGCAAAACGCAAAAGCAACACCAAGTAAGCCTGTAGAGAACAACTCAACTTTCTCCACGAAGTCTCCGGCGAATAGTCAGCCGAAGGTCAGCCAGCCTCAATTGAGTACTGATCCGCCGGCGCTGTTGCCATTAACCTCAAGCAATAAGACTGAAAGCTCAACGCTAGCGCTGGATCTTCCATCGCTTCCAAGCGAAGTGCCTTCGCTGAAGAACTCGCTGCCTTCGGCCACAGATAGCTCGTCGGCCAGTGCATTTCCACAGCTTCCCAATCTTGATAGTTCGTCGCAATCGGTAAGTGTTCCCACGTTACTGCCGGCTCCAAGCGAAGCGGAATTGAAATCGCTTGACACCAAGGGTGCTAACAAATCGGCACCTGCCGCGATGGGTTCGCTGCCAAGTAAAAATTCATCCAGCACAAACAACTTAGACCTCAATGCACTGCCTACACTTCCAGGTAGCTCGACGCAATTGAGCGATAACAGTTCGAGTGCACCAGCCATTCAGAGCGGTGATGCGAAGCAGCCTATGGTCAATCGTATGGCGCCACCATCTGCGAACCTGCCATCTGCAAACCTGCCATCTGCGAACCTGCCATCTGCGAACCTGCCTGCGAATCTTCCTTCTGCGAATCTGCCGCCAGCCAATCGATCCCTTGGCAATGAGCGCATGGCCAATGAGCGCACTGGCAATGAACGCATCAAGATGCAATCGCCAAGGATTCAAGTAACGCTCAACGGGCCTCCACAACTTTCCGTGGGAGAAGCGAACCCTTACACGTTGGTCGTTCGCAATGAGGACAAGATTAACTTGGCCGGGATCATTCTACGACTGGATGTACCGCCCGGAGTTGTTGCACAGCCTCAAAAGGCAACGCACGGAGCCGCAGAGATTGAACGCGCTCAAGATGGCACAACCATGCTGACTTGGACGTTCGAAAACCTGGAAGGTAACTCCGAAGCGGTGATGCCTTTGCAAGTGGTTGCGCAGCAGCCTCGCAATTTTGCAGTGGCTATGGAATGGACTTTGTTGCCGATGGCTTCGAACTCTGGCATCGATGTGCTGACACCACAATTGGAACTTGCCTTGGAAGGTCCGAACGAAGTCAACTTCAGCGAGCCCAATGTGTTTCGCTTACATGTTCGCAACCGTGGTAACGCGGATGCCAACGACGTAGCCGTGAAGCTCTCCGCAGAACATTACGGTTCCAGCGCGACTGAGATTGGCAAGATTGCCGCAGGTGGTCAACAAACTGTGGATGTCGAGCTAGTGTTCAACGAACCAGGCAGCATTATGATTGCTGCAGAAGCCGCAGCAGCGGGTAATGTGGCCGCAGCTTCACAGGTGAATGTACGAGTTCGTCAGTCGGTGCTTGAAGCTCTCTTAGATGCTCCTGAAATTGTGTATCACAGCTCACCAACGCCTTACAAGCTGCACGTACGAAATACGGGAGACGCCGTAGCTAAGAATGCTAAGGCTGTTATCACTCTTCCTCCTGATTGCACTGCGGTAGAACTGCCCGCCGATGCGACGCTACAAAACGGATCGATTGTTTGGGATCTGGCTCAACTGCGACCAGCGTCTGCCAGCGAGCTATCGTTTAGCTTGTCGTTCGCTCGCGAAGGCGACAATCGAGTCTCCGTGCATTGCACCAGTACCTCGGGTGCTCCAGTCCAATGTGCCTCGGTGACGATGGTCAAGGCCGTGTCCGACTTGAAGCTCTTCGTAACTGATCCTGTTGCACCAGCTCCAGTGAACGGTGAAGTTCAATACGAACTCAAGCTAGTCAACCGCGGCTCCAAGGCCGCCGAACAGGTCAGCGTCATTGCTCTGTTCTCAAAAGATATCGAGCCAACGCGTGCTGAAGGTCAGAAGTCACAGATCTTAACCGGTCAAGTTCGCTTCCAACCAATCACACGCGTCGAGCCAGGGCAAACGATCACCCTGAAAGTTTACGCGCAAGCTGCGACTGCGGGTATGCACCGCTTCCGAGCTGAAGTGCGAACCGCTGAAGCCGATGTCAAGTTGGTTCAAGAGCAATCGACAGAGTACATGGAAACCATTCGCCGAACCGCCAGCTCGCCATCCATGATGGTGCGTTAAGTCACGATGGTTTGTTAAAGACTGGGGACTTGCGGAGCTGAATCAAGACAAAGAGAAAAACTTGAAGTCGACTACAATCGGCTTCGATCATGCCCGAGAGTTGTTGCTGGGGGGCCAACTCTCGGGTTTCTCTTTTTCTTGGCTCAACAATCTCTGATTGGCAGTAGATCCAGTATTTAATTGTCTTCAATTGACAGTAGAAGTGGCTGCCAATGAATGCGACTTTTCTTGCCAAGTCTGGCGTCTAGGCTATTTAGCCAACTTGCCCTACAATCGAGTCCGACCCTTCGCGGCTATTCCCTCATGCGTTACTCGATTTGGACTATGGGATGACTGCACACGCTTCTGTGCTCCTTCCGACCTACCCAGACAACTGGAAGCGGCGGCATTTGTTGGATTTGGAAAGCCTTTCAGCGGAAGAAATTGTTACGATCCTGGACACCGCTGAGAGCCTGTACGCTGCCTACACAGCAGCCGGTCAAAAGCTCTCGTTGCTCAACGGGCGAACGATTGCCAACCTCTTTTACGAGAACAGTACTCGAACCCGCAACAGTTTTTCCCTGGCCGCAAAACGCTTGGGTGCGGACACGGTCGAGTTTGCCTCGAGCAGTTCCAGCGTTTCCAAAGGCGAAACGTACATCGATACGGCTAAGACGATCGAAGCGATGGGCGTTGATGCGGTGGTGACGCGGCACGCAACTCCCGGCACGTCGCACTTGCTGGCTCAACACTTGAACTGCTCGGTCCTGAACGCTGGTGATGGACCTCACGAGCATCCGACGCAAGGGCTGCTAGACATACTGACCATTCGTCAGCACCGACCGAGCTTCAAGGACCTCACCGTCGCGCTGGTTGGCGATATCGCGCACAGCCGAACCGCTCGATCCAATATCTGGGGACTGAAAAAGCTTGGTGCTCACGTCATCGTTTGCGGCCCAGCGACTCTAGTGTCTCGAAAGTGGGAATCGCTTGGAGTCGAAGTTGCGCACAACCTGGATAAGATCTTGCATCGCTGCGATGTGCTAAATCTCTTGCGTATTCAATTTGAACGACAAGACACCCGGCCATTCCCTTCAGTCCGCGAATACGCACTTCTTTACGCGATGAATTCAGAGCGAATGAAGAATAGTAAACCCAATATCTTGATCATGGCTCCTGGGCCAATCAATCGCGGCGTCGAGATCACTCCTGAAGTAGCCGACGGGCCACACTCAGTGATCCTCGAACAGGTAACCAATGGAATCGCAATTCGCATGGCTGTGCTGTGGCTTCTGCTAGGGCAGTCCAAGAAAACTACTCCAGCCATTCGCCAATCCGAAGGAGTCCGAGCGTGAACTCCAAGTTACAGACATCTTGGCTGATCGAAAACGGTCGCATCATTTGCCCTGCTAGCGGAATCGATCGCGTCGGTCGCTTGCTACTGCGTCAAGGGTTGATCGAAGCGATCGACCCCAGCGACGATCAGGTCCCATCGGACGTTCATCGCATCGATGCGAGCGGCCAGATTGTGGCACCCGGTTTGGTCGACCTGGGAACTGAAATTGGCGAACCAGGTCGCGAAGAGGATGAAACGATCGAGACAGCTACGATGGCCGCGCTAGCAGGTGGCTTTACGACAATTGCCTGCGCTCCCAATACCGATCCGCCGATCGACACAGCTCAGGCAGTTGAGTTCGTGCGCCAAAAAGCAGCTCGAGCCGATCGATGTCGCGTTAGCGTTATCGGCTGTGTCAGCAAAGGCAGAGAAGGGCAGGAGCTAGCCGAAATCGGATCGCTTGTCGACGCCGGTGCCGTGGCGCTGAGCGACTATCCAGGGCCGATCAACAATGCAGCCCTGATGCGTCGAGCGCTCGAGTATTGCTTGATGTTCGATCGATACATCCTGGATCGGCCAGAAGTCCCCAGTCTGACCCGTCATGGCATCATGCACGAAGGCATGATGCAGTTGATTCTCGCCTTGGCACCAATGCCTGCCGAGGCCGAAGACTTGGCGACCTCACGCAACTTGCGCCTTCTAGAAACAACCGGAGGCAAGTTGCACCTCAGTTGCGTCTCGACGGCTGGAAGCGTCGACTTGATCCGACGAGCCAAAGAGCGTGGAATCACCGTCAGTGTTGGAACGCGGATCGCCAACCTGTGTTTTGACGACGAGAGCATGCGATCGTTCGATGCCAATCTCAAGGTCAATCCACCACTGCGCAGTCGCGAACATATCGAAGCATGTCGAGCGGCGCTGGCGGATGGGACGATCGACGTGTTGACCTCGGGGCATCAACCTCGTGCGCTCGAAAAGAAGATGCAAGAGCTGAGTGCAGTCCCCTTCGGAATGTCGACCTTAGATACCGCTGTCGCGCAAGTCGTGACCTATCTCATCCGTCCCGGTCACCTGAGTTGGCAACGCGCGTTGGAAGCATTTTCAACCAAGCCCGCTCATGTGCTCGGTGTTGAAGCGGGGTCTCTGAAAGTCGGACGTCCAGCAGATGTAATCTTAATTGACCCCGAGAAGCAATGGACTGTTTGCAACGACGATTTTTATTCTCGCAGTCGCAATAATCCGCTAGTTGGTCAAACGCTTTACGGCCGCGTTCAAACAGTTTTTGTCGGCGGGCAACGCAAGTTCGTCCGTGCCTAGTTCTTGCTCTTGAAGAATTTGCGCTGCTCTTCGCTACGTTGCGATTCCGCCGACTTTTGACGCATTGCATCACGAAGTAGAGGTGGTGCAACGTTCTGTGTTGCGGATTCAGGCAATTCGACGCTGATTTGTACCGGCGTGGAAATCACGTTAGAGGTTGAACTCGCTTCCCACTTCGTCTCTTCGCGTGTGCGTTTTGTATAGTTGAACAGCTCATTGATCTGTTCAGGGTCAATACGAACTATAGTGGACTCCTTAACAGAAGTAGCTTCCGCGCCAGCTTGCGTAGTAGGCTCCCGTTTGGCGAGCAAATCGGAATCGAGGAACTTTGTAATTTGGTTGAGCGATTGCCACAATTCGGACTTCTTCTCCCAGGCACCATCGACAGAAGCAAGGCTTCGGATGCCGACTAGCATCGTTACAATTCGTTTGAGTCGCTTTTCTTTTTCGAACTGGCTCAATCCTTTTGAGCCATCGCTTTCCTCGATCCGTTCCTTTAGCGTTTGCAGTTCAGTTTGAGTTCTATCGACTAGCTGAAATGCCAGTTGTTGAGCTTGTTCTTTGGGCAGTTTCTTAATCTCAGTCGAAGCCTCTGGGAAGAACTGTTGGTAGGAGCGATAGTTCTTCCCGGCTCGTTTGGACCAATCTTGCCATTGTTGGGCCTCCGAGAGAAACATTGCATAGACAATTGCCTTGTCTTTCGGTCCAAGTGCAAACGCAGTCATGACATCGGCTTTCGTTTCCTTAGAGTGATTGCAGGAAAATCGATAGTGGTAGAGTGTCTGAAAAGCTCGATCGGGATCTGCATCTCCTGGAAAAACGATCCCGAGTGCTGCTCGAACCTGCGATTCTTGAAGATCGCTGAAGTAGGGATTAGCAACGCCGAGTTGACCAAACGAAAGTGGCGAAAGATTTAAAGCCAGAGGAGATGCTGAGAACTTCAATAGCATGTCATCAATCAGATCGTCACCGATCCTTAGCGCGTTGGTATAGGCAGCGTTGTTCAGCGCCGTGAGCGGCTTGAGAATCTCACCTGTCGTTGTATCATCCGATTCGTTGCCAGTTGGTTTAGCGCCGGAATCAATCTCAATGAATACGATTCCTCGACGCTTAAGCTTGTCGATGATTCGGGCCGAAGTACCAAAGGGGTCGGCTTCGGCGCGAAGCAAAAGCGACTCAAGTATTTCTGCAATCGAATCGATGCCCGTGTTATCAACGACACCACCGTCAATTAGTGGCAATGATTCTCGAATTCCTTGTCCGCGAGCCGTGGGAGTGTTCTCAGTTGGCTGAATCGGAGGTGTTGAGTTCCGATTCAAGGGTTGGACTCCGAATCCCCAAGGAAAGTTCGAGGACAATCGCACCGATCTCGTTAACGACAAGCTTGTGACTTTCTCAGGGCTAAAGTCTGCTAGCGCAACTGCACCATAAATCGTGGACCTTGTCGTTGATCCAGTGGCTCGACGAACCTGCGATGGAAAGGCTTGCGAACCAACCAAAAGTCCTTCTTGGATGGGAGGAAACCCAATCATGACTCGACGACCGGTTTCTACATCCGTAGTGTTGAGAACCGCGAGAGGCCGAGATTGTGGTTTTTCGTCTTTCTCGACACGAATGTCGAGCGAGTAGTTGTTTTGGGCAATAGTATTCCAGGAGAACAGGGTTTGCCAAAACTGATAAAGGGTGTCTCCACGTGTGGCGAACGGCGTCAAGACACCACGAAGGATCGGCGCCATGAAATCCGCAGCCATATCATCTGCCAACTTGGACGAGAAAGCTGTTGCGATTGATGCTGCAATTTGGGGATCGGAATTGGTGGGGTCATTGTTAAGGGTATCAAGAATCTTCTTGAGCCGTTTGAGCTCCTCTTTCTCTTCCTCTTTCTCTTCCTCTATCTGTTGTGGAACAGGAAGATCTTTCTTCGTTGAGCTGTCTTCGCTAGTTGTCCAGTCGATAAGTTTCTCCTTGGTACGCAACTTGAGCTCGTCGGTCGTGGTGTAGATTAGTGGCGTAGCCTTTGCCGCTCCGAGGCTAGGATCTGCGATATATCGCGCCGTGGTAAGACTGCCGCCAGAGACGCTACTGATTAGCACAATGTTGTCGGCCCAAGTATTCTTCTGCGTGCCACCAGAGGTTGCAGTGTTATTGGCAGGAGCGTTATT
>CAYWNG010000270.1:0-8417 GCA_964458685.1 uncultured Pirellulaceae bacterium | reverse complement strand
AAATGGCCGAAATGGCCATGGACCGTGTTAACTTAGGCGGATCTGGCTAGATACAACCTGGCTAGTTACAACCTGGCTAGATACAAAGTGGTCCGCCCGGAAGAGCACATTCTTACAATCTGAGCCCGTCATTGGCTTTGGTAAGCTCGCAGCTTGCCTATCTTCGCTTGCTTCCGCGGAGGACGTTTCCTACTATCCGCCACAGTCTCAAGGACATTCGTTCGATCATCGCTCAAGGAAGTTAAGCCGATGGTACCCGATAACAAAGTTCGATACACCAGATTCAGTCTTACCGGCGAGCTCCGAACATCCGCGCTGGGATTCTCAGCATGTTTGATGGTGGCGATTATCTCTACCACCGGCTGTCGAACACCTTGGGCCATTCCTTCATCATCTGAACCAAGCTTTGATCGCTTGATGGAGATCGAAAACAGCTCGACTTCCATGCCTCCAAGCTTCCATCCACAAGTCAACAACCGTCGACCTGGAATCGGTAGTGCTTCGCCAGGGAGTTTTGCCAATAGCGATGCCAATAGCGATATTGAACCAGCCTACGCTCAACGACCAGGCTCTACGCCGCCTTCGGAAGGCAAGTACGCCGTCCGCAGTCGCAGAATAAGCGACATGGATGAGACTGCTCCCGAAGCTTCCAACGAGCCTGACCTTCAGCCGAATCAGCTTCAGTTGCTGCGAGACACTCAACTAGCTTTGCAGAATAAGGCTAAGAAGAATGTTTCCAACACTCCTGAGGAATTCGATGCCGAGGCGCCCGTACCGCCGCGCGGCAACCGCGAAATGCGAGACAGCAGTGATCAGACGGTGTATCGCTTGAACGACGATTCGCGAGATTCGCAAGACGAACCACGCAAGTTTGCGGACTCCAGCACGAGACCCAACAAGCCTAAATCGAAACAACATGATGTAAATCAAGATAGCCCGGTTCATCGAGCTTCTGGCGAAAGCGTGGGCGGAGATCGAGCGGTCCAGTCGGCCTATGCCGAGGCACCGATGCTCGACCTGACTGCGGATTCTAAGTCAAAGTCTGAAAAAAATATAAAAGAGAAAGAACTTACCTGGGAACAACATCTACAACACGCAATGAAGCAGATTGCGGATAGCGAAGACGAAACGCTGGAATCGCCTCAGGCTCGCATGCGAATGGCCGTCGTCTCTCGACTACTAGCGCTTTCGCTCAATGATCGCGAGGCAATGCTTGAAGCGATCAAAGGCATTCAGCCTGACGAGCAAGATTATTTGAACTATCAGATGACAGCGATCTTCGATGCTATTGATCCGGAAGCTCATCCGACCAGCAGCCGCAAATGGTCGCTAGTTATGGTCAATCAGAAGAAGGCCGATG
The DNA here is from genome assembly GCA_964458685.1 of uncultured Pirellulaceae bacterium. Classification (GTDB taxonomy): domain Bacteria; phylum Planctomycetota; class Planctomycetia; order Pirellulales; family Pirellulaceae; genus Aureliella. The sequence continues at coordinate 7,057 of CAYWNG010000270.1, read as the reverse complement.
CGCATCTAGCGGCTCTGAGCAATCTAGAGATCAAGAATCTCTCGTTCTGTTCCGAAGTAGTCGACTTTGGCGTGACGACACCGTTCGGTAATTCAAAGTTCAAACCCGGCGAGGAAGTGCTGCTGTATTTGGAGCTTGATAACTTTGTGAGCGAGAAATCCAAAGATGGCAAGGGCTTTGAAACGCAACTTCAAGGCAGCTATGAAATCAAAGACTCCGTGGGAAGACGCGTAGCTGATCAAACACTACCCGCCGATACTCACGTTTGCAAAAACATACGTCGCGACTATTTCATTGCCTATCGAATCTACATGCCACAAAATATTTCGACCGGCAGCTACAAGCTCAATCTTTCTGTGGAAGATCTGAAGGGTCGCAAGTTCGGCAACGCAACTATCGACTTTCAGATCCAATGATTCGCCCCTGTTCTCGCTCTTGGCTTACCATTCATGAATGCAACATCGACAAATGCAACCGCCTCGCTAGATAGCCGCTTGAGACAAATTGCCATCCTGGTAGCAAGTGTGGATACCGTTGCGGCGAGGCAAGTCCTCATGCAACTGCCAACCGAGATTGCCAAACGTGTCCGCGCTCTGGCAGCAAACCTAGGCCCCGTTCCACCGGAAGAGCGACGAGCGCTACTGGCTGAATTTCAAAAATCACAAGCTCATGCCAAGCAGCCCGGTCAGGCAACAAACGCGCAAAATGCTCAGTTAAACGCGGCCCATGCGCACGCAGCACACACTCAAGCAGTCAGCGGTCAGGCAAGCCCAGGCTCTGCGAATCTCTCCCAACGAACCCAGCAGGACTTAACTGCCAGAGCTTTTTCCGACTACCCTGGCCCTATGGCAACGACGTACCAACCTTTGCATGCTGATATCGAAAATCCTTCGTGGACGCGATTGAGTGTTGAAACATTGGTACGGTTGGTCAAAACAGAGCGGCCTACGGTCATTGCCGTCGTGCTGCAACAGTTGCCAGCCTCACAAGTCGCCGCAGTATTGCAACGCCTACCGCGTTCGATCACCAAGGATGTCCTGCAAACTCTAGGCAGTATGAACGAGATCGACCAAGAGGCGATGAAGGCGATTGACGAACACCTTTCCGAGCGATTGCGTGACTACCATCACAAGATCGAATCCGAGATTGAGCAAAGCCGTCGCATGAACGAATTGCTGGCCGCAGCGCCTCCTGAATTGAAACAGCAGTGGGCAAGCTGGTTACGGCCCGATGTCTATCTTGATGAGAATGGCGTTCAAAGTGCAGCACCAGTCTCCGCGACCGCGTCAGCACTCAACACGTTGGATCGGCTTTACCAGAGCGCAACGATCACCACCAACGACACAGCTTGGATGCAAAACGGTGGTGCCAGCTCAGCACGTCAACCCAGCTCAATACATCAAAACGGTTCAGCGGCTCAGCCTAGCGTGGCTGCACCTAGCGTGACAAACAACAGCGGCGTCGCCAACAACACTCAGCCGATTGCCGCAAATCAAAACGCTACCAAAAACCCAACTACCAATACAGTAGCTGAGCATCCTACAAAATCAACTTCGTCGAAGAACGAAGCTGACGATGGCCCGCACACCATTCCATTTCCGGGAGTGCGAAAGTCCGATGGTCCCGACATGTCGACGGCTGAACGCAAGTTGCTGCAAGCTCGCATGGAAAAACTCCTGAAGCTCGATACTGAATCGTTGGCTCAACTACTCAGCAGCCTCGATAGCCAAACAGTCCTACTGGCTTTGGCAGGCGCGTCGCCACAATTCATGAAGCGATTTAGCAGCATGCTCGAACCCGAAGATGCCAAGGTGTTGGATCAACGCATCAAACGAATTGGATCGGTGAACCTGCGCGATATCGATGCTGCTCAGCTTCGCATGGTTCAAAGCTTTGATGCCAAGATCGCTGCAAAACAACCCAACAAATCGGCTCAACAGAAGCGAGCCGCCTAAGTTGGCCTTGGAAACCGATGACCAACACTTTTGTCTTCACACTTCACTCAACTCCTCGAATCGTTTACTGAATCCATGGCATCTGTTCTCAAGCAAGACACGATCGCACGCGGTACTGTTAAGTCCGAGCCGATTGCATTTAACATCGAGGACATGCAATCGCGGGCTCGCGACTACCTTCTAGAAATGCAGGGGCAGGCCGCCGAGCTAATCGAAAAGGCTAAGCAAGAGGCGGTCCAGATCAAGAATAAGGCTCATCAAGAAGGCATCCAGGCCGCGCAAGCTGAAATACAAAAGAAGATCGAGGAGACCGCAGCTAAGTTGTCCGATCAACGATGTCGAACAGCCATCGAAGGTTGTGAGTTGACAGTCGCAAAGATCAATGAATCCACGTCGCAATGGCTCAGCGATTGGCGAAATCAAACGGTTACCATCGCAGCGAAGATTGCCGAGAAGGTCGTTCGCGCTCACATGCGCGACAACAACGAATTGCTGCGAGTCTGGATGGAAGAGGCGATCGTAGCCATGCGCGACGAACGCGATTTGCGAGTCTTAGTGAACCCCGACGACTTTGCCATCGCAGGGCGTTTCTTACAGACTTTGTCGCGAACGGTTCCACATGCGGGAAATGTCGAGGTTGTCCCTGATCCAGAAATCAAACCTGGTGGCTGTGTTGTTAAATCGAAGAACGGACAGATCGATCAACAGATTGAGACTCAGCTTCAACGCTTAGTGGATCAGCTTTCAAGCTAAAGGAGTTCGAGATGACAACGACGACACTTCCCGAACTCTTGGATACTGCGAGGATCGACCGTCTGATCGATAATGCCATTGCCAGCGGCATGGAAGGCACGATTTGGTCTGTAGGTCGCAATGCGATCGAAGCGGTTGCGCTTCCAGTTCCCATGGGCGCGTATTGTGAGATTCTTCGACGTGGACGCAGTTCGATCCCAGCGGAAGTCATTGGCTTTTCCGGATCGATGACATTATTGGCACCGCTTGATGGAGCTGACGGTATTTCGCCTGGGGATAGAGTCCGACTGCTTGAAACATCGATCATGATTCCGGTTGGCCCTGAGATGTTGGGCCGAGTCTTCGACGCAGCGGGTCGAGCCATCGATGATCTGCCTCAGCCAAAATGCGTTGCGCGAGTTCCTCTAGACAACGCGCCAATCTCAGCCATGCAACGACCGCCAATCAGCGAAGTCCTAACCACAGGAGTTCGCGCGATCGATGCCATGCTAACGCTTGGGCGTGGACAACGCGTGGGGATTTTTGCGGGGTCCGGTGTTGGAAAAAGCACGCTCCTGGGAATGATGTCTCGAGGTACCGACGCAGAAGTGATTGTTATCGGCCTAGTTGGCGAACGAGGCCGGGAAGTTCAAGAATATCTTCAGCGCGAGCTAGATCCGAAGACTCGCGAGCGTTGCGTGACCGTTGTGGCAACCAGCGATCAACCTGCGCTAAGACGCGTGCAAGCCGCAATGGCTGCGACTGCGGTCGCCGAGTATTTTCGCGATCAAGGCAAAGATGTGCTGCTGATGATGGACTCAGTCACGCGCTTTGCAATGGCTCAACGCGAAATTGGACTGGCCGCCGGCGAAGCTCCCACGACTCGCGGCTATCCACCCAGTGTTTTTAGCATGTTGCCGCGGCTGGTCGAGCGATCGGGTATCGGTCCCAAAGGCTCGATCACGGGCATCTACACCGTTCTCGTCGAAGGCGATGATCAGAACGAGCCGATCAGCGACACTCTCCGTGGTCTATTGGACGGACACTTCGTGCTCTCTCGAAAGATCGCACACCAAGGTCGCTACCCAGCGTTGGACATACTCAGCAGCTTAAGCCGATTGCAATCGCACTTGGCCAGCAAAGAACAACAAGCCAGTTGCCAAGCTCTACGCAACATGCTTTCAACCTACCGTGAGAACGAAGATATGATCACGATCGGCGCATATCAGCGTGGATCGAATCCTAACGTCGATCGCGCTATCGCGTTCCAGCCTTCGATCAACCAGTTCTTGACACAGAACTCGCGCGATGTGGCTCCTTGGAAAGCGACCGTCGATAGCTTGAACAACTTAGCGAAGCAGTCTCAGACACCTGCAAACCCAACCGGACAGCCTAAGTAGCCATGTCGCAGTTTAAGTTTCGATTACAAAGCGTCCAGAAGCTTCGCGAGCGCTTGCGCGACGAAGCCGCGGACTCTTTGCGTCAAGCGCGATTGGCAATTCAAAAGCTCAACGAGCAAATGGATGGGTTGCACGCAGAGATGGCCACTCAGGCTCGTCTGCAATCCGAGGCCAGTTCGGGTGTAATCAATACGCAGCGGATGTTGGAGTCGCAGCGTTATCAACTGCACTTGCTCAGTCAGATACATACGATCAAAGAGAACATCGCTTTGATTGAACAGGAATGTGAGCGAAGACAACAACTGTTGGTGAAGCGCGAGCAGGATGTTCGCGCACTAGAAAAACTCCGTGAGTCACAGCTTAGCAATTGGCAATATGCCCAAACACTAGCTCAACAATCGCGTCTGGACGAGTGGGCCAGCTTCCGCTTTTGGAAGAACGCTCAAATCGCTGAGGAGCCCGACTCGCAGCGCGAAGTTGCTAGCGAAATAGTCCCAAATGAATTGAGCTAAAGGAGTTCGAGATGGGCTTTCTAGTTCGGATGTTTTCGGCGTTTTGTGTCGCCACGGTTATCGCACAGATGATTGTGGTCGGCATTATGGCGGCCAAGGGAAATTTGCATCGCGAGACGCTGACTCAAGCATTTGCCTTGGTCAATGGGATCGATGTTACGGGAGCCAGTCTTGAAAAGGTTGTGAAGTCGACTCAGGAACAGCCCTCGCCAACGTGGGAAGAGGTTTTGCGAGAACGGGCGATGATGAGCCAAGAATTGCAGATGCGACAAGATGCGTTGACTCGTGAATCAGACTCAATCAAAAAGTCGTGGGAAGATTTGACGGAACGGGAAACCTCGTTCGACCGTCGTCGTGAAGAGTACTTTGCGAAAGTGGCTGAGAACGAGAAGAAGATGATCGGCGAACGCTTGCAACAGGTCGAACGCACCATTGAAGAACTTGCCCCCGATCAAGCTAAAGAGCAGTTGGTAAAAATGCTAGAAAAAGACCTAATCGACGATGTTGTGGCAATTATTCAAGTAATGCCCCCAGCAAAACGAAAGAAGATATTGGGGGAGTTTACGGATAAAGCTGGCGTTGACAATCTACATCAAGTTTTGATGCGCATGTTGGAAGGCGACTTTGCGCCGACAGCTAGCAATGCACCGCGGAAGAACGCGGCCGCTGAGAGTCCGTGATTGTTCCCCCAAGGGGGAAGCATGGAAGTTACATCCGCATCGCGCGGCAACAATCGCTTGTTTCATAGCGTTTCGAACCCATTTTCCGGCGGTTCGGAGAATCAACTCTCCAATTTCGAGCTGCTGCTCGATTTGCCGACGGTCTCGACCTGTTGTCCGGCTCAAGTCGACGAAATTCCGCCTCCAGAGCCAACTCAAACCGACCCAACCTCTGATGAGGTTACACCTAGCGAGGACAATTCGCTCAAGGACTCGTCGGAAACCAACTCCGATAAAGACGAAGACAAGCGGGCTGAATCTGTCGCTTCCGAAATGGCTGTGATTCAAGCACCGCTGCCAAAGCTGGACGAAAACGCTGAGAAGAAAACTGACGAACCTTCATCGGACAGCGTAAGCATCACAAGCAGTAGCCCAGCCCGGCTAACTCCAAAGCCAGAAACTACCGCGGCAGAGGCCACAGCGCGAACGGACAAATCCGCGCAGCAAGTTCAGGTCAAGCAAGTCAAGGCTGTAGACAAAGACGCCGCGAATGATCAGCTAGCTCAGGCCGACGTCGAATCAGCTTTGCCCAAAACTGATGCAGAGATTATCGATGCTCCACAAGCTGAATTGAATCGCGACGCGAATAAGAAAGTGCTCAAAGTAGACGGGAAAAATGGGACAGCCGAAGAGCCCGCGCAGCAATCCGAAGCTTCGATTCGCGTAACAGAGAAAAGCGAATCGTCTGAGAAAGGTTCTCAAGAGTCTCTTGATCAATCCAAGAACGAACAAGCGCAGACAACCGCCGTCGAAAAGGATCGCAGAAGCGATTCCCGCGAGCGACCCGCACGATGGTACGAGCAAGATTCGTCGCAACAGTCAGGCGAACACGGCGCGAAAGAGATTGCTGACGCTAAGAGCGACTCTAAAGATGCACAGCTCGCCAAGATGCAGGCAGACTCGGCAACCGGCGGAAATGAGTCGCTTGCTAAGAACGGCTCTGCGGAGGCCAGTCAAGCAGATGCTCTCGCTTCGGACCTCCCCACGGGTGCGATCCAAGCAACGGATACAGCACTCGCGTCATCGACTTCAACTGCTACCTTTGCCACAAGCTCAAGTGTTGCAGCCGCAGATGTTGCAGCTTCAGATGTTGCCGCATTGGGTTCGATTGACAGCGAATCTGCGACCAGCGAGATTAGACCGGCGTTCAGTACCGAGCAAAAGTTAGCCAACAAGATAACAGGGATTCCTGGAAACAACTTGCAATCATCGCAAACCGGCCAGCAAGTCGATCTTAGCCGCGCGGAAAAAGTACGTTTGGCTCAGCGTGTTGCCCGCAGCTTCTCTCGTGTGGGGCCAACCGGTGGAAGTGTACAGCTTAAGTTGCATCCACCAGAACTTGGATCGCTTGCGGTAAATATCAAGATTGAAGGCAAGAGCATGTCTGCTAAGTTGACTACCGAGTCACAGGCGGCTCGCGAAGTGATCATGGAATCGCTGCCTCAATTGCGAACACGATTGGCCGAGCAGGGCTACGACGTCGTGCAGTTCACCGTGGATGTAGCTAGTGACAGCGCGACTATGGATAATCAAAGTGGGCAGGGCACCGGTCAAAGTGGAGCGGGGCAGGGGGGCCAGAGCGGCGGATCGTCCGAGTCCTCGTCGCGATCGCTTCCCGGAACCGATTTGCGTCGGTCAAACTACTTGCGGCGTCAGATCGACGCGGCTTCGCAGGTTGCTCGACCGACGGTTGCAAGCTTTAGTAGCAGAAGCATCGACGTGCAAGCTTAAGATACTGC
>CAYWNG010000269.1:5741-8427 GCA_964458685.1 uncultured Pirellulaceae bacterium | reverse complement strand
GAAAAGCGAGTGTACGAACCAAGTCTTGATTTTGGAAAGTAAATAATTGCCGGAAGATGCCGCTGGATCAGAGGAAGCCGCTTTCTAAAGTAAATGAAGTGCTAACGCTCAGCAATTGACACTAGGTCGCCGTGACATCGCTGCCCGCACGGAAACTAATTGCAAACACCTCAGTCTTATCGAGTCTTATCGTACCTCAAGAGGATGACATTTCACGGCATGATAGTCGACGTTTTGACGCGAGCGATCTGGCGCGTAAAGATCTGTGATACGAATATCACCTAGTACTACCCACGCCCTTCGAAGACTCAGGACCACCCAACAATCAGCCAACCATAACCTGCGTGGCAATCTCTAAGGCATGTTTGGGTTGCACGCCCTGAAGCTTTGTGGAGGGCGTAGTTCAGCAAAGACACGCAACAATCGCAATAAAGCTTCACGTAGTGGCGTTGATGAAAAAAGCCGCCGGGGGTGAGACCGGCGGCGGGGAAGAAAGGTTTTTCAAAAGGGGTAAAACCAAGCTATCGACTAGCTACATCCCATCGAGTTGCCGCAGTTGTGGCAGAGATAGCAGTTGCCGTTGCGGACGGTAATCGATCCGCAATGATCGCAACTCGGCGCGTCGCTCTGGAAGCCAGCAAACTGCGAATCCCGCATACCGCTGCCGCCCTCAGCCAAAATGGCGCCAGCTCGCTCGAGACTCTTGGCATCAATCGTCGCTACGCCACCGTTGTAACAAGCTGATGTAGCACACTCGTCGGCTACCTCTTCAGCTCCGTTACCGTTGGCCTTCGGACGCTTCGCGATGCTCTCCGACTTAGCCGCTGTCTTCGCAGACGACTTCGTCTTCGTAGCAGCTCCACTTGCCGAAGCAGCTTGTGCAGCCGGGGCGGCAATGTTGGCAACCGGTTCAGCCTTCAACTGACCTGTAGCCGCCTCGCGATAACCAGCCAAGAACGTAATGCCCATCCAGCGGAAGATGTAATCGACCATGCTCTTGGCAATACGAATGTCTGGGTTCGTCGTATGCCCCATCGGCTCAAAACGCGTATGGCTGAACTTGTTCACCAACACTTCCAACGGCACACCGTATTGCAACGACATCGAAATGGCCGTTCCAAAACTATCCATCAGACCGCCAACGGTCGAACCTTCTTTAGCCATAGTAATGAACAATTCACCAGGGCGACCATCGGGATAAAGTCCCACATTCAAGTAGCCTTCATGGCCGGCAATGTTGAACTTGTGCGTGATCGACTGACGCGTATCGGGCAGACGCTCGCGACGCGGCTTGTAAACGATCTTCTCGGTAGCTGCTTCCGCCTTTTCGGCTTCCTTATCGCTTTCCGATTTCGTGTTCAGCGGTTGGCTTTGCTTCGAACCATCGCGGTAGATCGCGATCGCCTTCAGCCCCAGTTCCCAACCCCAGAAATAAGCGTCGGCAATATCCTTCGGTGTCACATCATTAGGCATGTTCACCGTCTTGCTGATCGCGCCCGAGAGGAACGGCTGCGCCGCAGCCATCATCTGCACGTGACCTTGCCAAGGAATACTGCGAGTTCCCTTCGCTGGCTTAAACGCACAATCGAACACCGGCAAATGCTCTTCCTGAACAAACGGAGCGCCTTCGATCGTGTCGTTCTCGTCGATGTAAGTCTCAATCGCCGTAATCTGCTCGTCGGTATAGCCGAGGTTCTGCAACCCGAGTCGTACCGAACGATTGACGATCTTGAGGTAACCGCCACCCGCCAACGATTTGTACTTGACCAGCGCAATGTCGGGCTCGATACCCGTTGTGTCGCAGTCCATCATAAAGCTGATCGTACCGGTCGGAGCCAACACAGTCGCTTGCGCGTTGCGATAGCCGTAACGATTGCCCAGCTCGATGACTTTGTCCCACAGTTGTCGCGCGGCGTCCTTCAAGTACTCAGGACCGCTATCATCGATGTCTTCGACTGCATCGCGGTGCATGCGCATGACGCGTTGCATCGGTTCCTTATTCTGCTCGTAAGCTTCGAAAGGACCAACGACGCCTGCCATCTCAGCGCTCGTCAAATTCGCCGCGCCGTGCAGCAACGCAGTGATCGCGCCGCAAAGGCTGTGGCCCACTTCCGAATCGTAAGGAACGCCGTGAGTCATGATCAGGCTGCCCAAGTTGGCGTAGCCCAAGCCCAACGGACGATACATGTAGCTGTTCTCTGCAATCCGCTCAGTCGGGTAGCTCGCGTGGCCGACGAGAATCTCCTGAGCGATGAAGAACAGACGGCACGCAGCAGTAAAACCTTCGATATCGAATTGACCATCGGCTTGACGGAACTTCATCAAGTTGATGCTGGCAAGGTTGCATGCGGTGTTGTCGAGGAACATGTACTCGCTGCATGGATTACTTGCGTTGATCGGACCTGAGTTGGGGCAGGTATGCCACTTGTTGATCGTGGTGTCATACTGCACACCTGGATCGCCGCAATGCCAAGCGCACTCGGCCATCTTGTTCAGAATCTCAGCCGCATCGTAGGTTGGTGGTTCACCCTTGGCCTTGTTGCTGACCCAAGTCGTCTTCCAGTTTTCACCCTTCGCAACGGCTTGCATGAAGTCATCGGTTACGCGAACCGACAAGTTGGCATTCTGGAAACAGACTGACGAATAGGCTTCACCGTTGAAGTTCGAATCGTAGCCCTCGCGAATC
>CAYWNG010000269.1:4316-5731 GCA_964458685.1 uncultured Pirellulaceae bacterium | reverse complement strand
AGTTCGTGTTGATCGGAGGCGAAGATGGTTTGATTCGCGCTTGGAGCCTGCACTCGATAAACTCTTTGATGTCTGGGTGGGTTACCTTCAGCGATTGCATCTTGGCCGCACGACGCGTCTTGCCACCGCTCTTGATCACACCTGCGATCGAGTCGTAAACCTTCATGAAGGAGAGAGGACCCGACGGTGTTCCGCCGCCGGAGAGCTTCTCACGCGACGATCGGATGGTCGACAAGTCGGTACCGGTACCGCTACCGAACTTGAACAACATCGCTTCGCTGCTGGCCAAGCGCATGATGTCTTCCATGTTGTCTTCCACGCTCTGAATGAAGCATGCAGAAGCTTGTGGGTACTCGTAAGGGTTCTCAGGTTGTTCAACAACTTGAGTCTCAGGATTGCAATTCCAAGTGCATCGCGCGCCGGTCACGCCATACTCGTGGAACAATCCGACGTTGAACCATACGGGCGAGTTAAACGAACCGTACTGGTGCAGGCACAGCCAGGAAAGCTCGTCGTAAAACGTTTCGCCTTCCTCGGCCGATGCAAAATAACCGTCAGCGATACCCCAGTCGGCGATCGTTCGAGTCACTCGATGAATCAGTTGTTGAACGCTGTTCTCGCGTTCAGGTGTTCCTGGTTCGCCGTAAAAATACTTGCTAACAACCACGTTGGTAGCCAATTGACTCCAGCTCTTTGGGATCTGGCAGTCGGTCTGCTCGAACAGCGCCTTGCCACTCTCGTCTTTGATAGCAGCGCTACGAGTTTCCCATTCGACTGTATCGAATGGATTTACACCTGCTGGGCAGAATTGTCGCTCGATGTGCAAACCCACTAATGCTCGCTGCTGAGAGATCTTCTCGCTACGCGACTTGCCGCTCGACTTGACGTTTCGACCCTTGCGTCCATTGAATTCAACTGTCGCCATCCGTCACAAACTCCTTGCTTGGAAAATGAAAGGGGCTGAGCTTCTTGGCAAATGGGCAAACCGATCCCCACCCAACTCGCCTTAAAGTGTTCACCGATAAGAAGAAAATACTGAACCTACGTTCACCATCATGGTTAGTCGTTGGATTTCTTTTCTGAGGCAATCCGCCTGCATCAAGACTCCTTTGACCAAGATGTCGGCGGCCCAAACCACTACGTATAGTATATCGTACTGCCGAGGCCACAACATATAGCACTGAGAGCAGAGTTTATCGAATCGCAAGCCCGTGTCAAATTATTTCCAAAGGGGCCGCGCAAATTGGCTAGGAGTGGACACTTCCGGCGACTCGACACCTACTGCGAGCTTGGCCCGGTCTATCACGCGATTCGTCGTAAGCTCCCATTCCACGGCGGTTTCGGAGTGGTGATTCGAATTTTTCCAATCTGCGAAATTCATGGAAGTCTCACAGATTTTTTTTGAAAGCATTTCG
>CAYWNG010000269.1:0-4306 GCA_964458685.1 uncultured Pirellulaceae bacterium | reverse complement strand
GGCGAAGGCTAAAGGCCCGCCCCTGCATCGGGTTCCCTGCGGAAAACTGACTTTGGGAGGACGCGAACGTTCGCGAATTGCCCTTCTCGTCGCTGATTGAATGACCGTGTCGTTGTGCACCGCCAACGTCCCATGCCCTAGAATCGGAAGGATTGCCGGTTGTTTGCCGGTTAGAGGGGATGCGTGAATCACACACAGCTTCCCTAGACCGTTTATTTTGCGAAATTAATTGACAATGATCAATTCGGGCAACTATATTGCAAGCTTGCGGTGTCGTGGGGTTTTGCGTCAAGAACGCTCAAAATCCCTCGCTTCCAACCTCGTCCCAAGTCGCTTGTCTACTGCTGTATCCACTCGAGAGGATCGTGAAATGACGCTTTTAGGAAAAGTATTCACGGGGCTGATTTTTGTACTCAGCGTTGTGTTTTTTGCCCTTTCGATCGCAGTCAACGCGACACACATTAGCAACAAAGCCCAGGCTGATGCCAACAAAAAGGCGGCTGACAAAGCAAATCAGGAGAAGGGAACGCTTTCTGAAAAACTGGAACTTGCTAAACGCGAGCTAGCTATTGAGCAGATGGCACGTCGAAGTGCCCTTGCTTCATTGCAGACACAGCTCAGCCAAATCGCCAAGGATCTCTCCGACAAGGAAAAGGAACTCCGCGACTTGATCAGTGCCCACACCGCACTGGTTGCCGCCGAGAAGACCACCAGCGAGACACTTAAGGCAAGTGTGGCAGATAACGACCTCTTGCGTCAACAAATCGTTTCGACTCGTGAAGATCGAAATCAATTGTTCCGACGATTGGTCGACGCCAAAGACAACCTTAATCGACTTCAAGGCGATCATGATCGCTTGACCGAACGCTATTCGGATCTCAACAGCAATCACAATTTGGCCATGGAAAAGCTGCAAATTCTTGGCATCAAGCCTGATACTGATTTGGGTTCCGCGCCAGCCGTGAATGGTTTGGTCACTGCAGTTGCCACCGATGGAACAATCGAAGTCAACCTAGGGCAAGATGATGGCATCAAGGAGAACGTCGTTCTGGATGTTCACCGAAATGGAAACTATCTTGGTCGCGTCAAGATTACCAAGGTAACTCCCAATCGATCACTGGGCACAATCCTGACTTCCTATCAAAAGGGATACATTCAGGCTGGTGATCGCGTTGATTCCAAGCTGTACTAGTCCTTAGTGATTCGCATATCCAAAGCAAACGAGGTTGCCATGTCGAAACGACCGCTAGATGTTTACTCGGTGATGCTAATCGCTGCAGCTATCTTCATGCTGTTTGCCTGCATCTTCATGGGAATTGAATACGGCCGCGGAGGCTGATCCTGACCGTTCGCGGGCGTCTGGCTCGCTGGCCAAGTTGCTGATCTTGCGGGCGAGACGTCCGCGCACCATTCGGGCAAGCTGAATTCCTAATTTTTGCGGGCGAGACGCCCGCGCACCGGTGCGAGATGCCCGCACACCGTGCGAACCGCCCACGCCGCACCAGTGCATCGCATTGAAAGGATTTCTGTGCATGGCGAAGTACCAAAGTTGACTACCCACGATTCTAATTCGCTGCGATGTCCGATTTGCGCGGGCTCAAGCAATCGATTCAGACAGATTCGAGGTTTGAGTATCCAACGATGCACTAGCTGTGGTCACTTCTTTCATCCCGTAGCTCGACCGCTCGAACACGTTAAGTCTGTTTACAGCGATAGTTACTTTTCCGATTCGTCCGAAGGCTATCAGGATTATCTTCAGGAGGAGCCCAACCAACGTCGGAGTGCGAAGTACTATTGCGGCCTAATCGCCAAGCACTGTTCGACACCAGGAGCCTTGCTGGATATCGGCGCAGCAAGTGGATTCTTCTTGGACGAGTTTCAAAAGCTTGGCTGGCAAGGGCAGGGCGTTGAGCCCAATCAGAGAATGCGCGAGGTAGCCCTAGATCGATTCAAGCTACCGATCGTGGAAGCACTAGAGCTAGTTCCCGATGCTTCTCGATTCCAAGCGGTTACGATGATCCAAGTGATTTCGCATTTACTGGATCCAATTGCATCGCTTCAGCGAGTGCACCAAGCATTGGATCGCGATGGCTTGCTGCTTGTCGAAACGTGGGATCGCGATAGCTGGATTGCCAAGCTCAGCGGCAACAGTTGGCATGAATGGAATCCACCGTCGGTCTTGCATTGGTTCTCGCGATCAAGTTTGCGAAGCATTCTAAAGTCGGTTGGCTTTGAAGAGGTGAGTTGCGGAATTCCCCGAAAGCGAATTCAATTAGGCCGCGCAGTCGCAATGTTGCGACATTCTTGGAGAGAATCGCTGGCGATGCGCTGCGTCACTACACCACTTCGAATAGTCCCTGCTGCGCTTTCATTGCCCTATCTTCTGGGCGATGCATTTTGGCTGCTTCTACGGAAGAAGTGATCGTACCCAAGAACTTTTGGCGGGGGTGTTGAATCGTTATCGAGAACCTGATTTAATGCTGCACTGTTCAATGCTTGTCCTTGTGTCACAGGATGAACACGCATTGTTCGCTAAGGTTTTCACGAACTCACTGATCTAACGAGTCACACACTTGCATGCTTGAACTCCACGGGCAAATCGAAGAAGCCGTCAACGCAATTCGTCAGCGTTGGGATCGAACTCCACACGCTGGTATCATTTTGGGTACTGGCTTAGGCCCTCTGGTTCAACAGATCGAAAACCAAGTGGCAATCGAATACTCATCGATTCCACACTTCTTGAAATCCACTGCGACTAGCCACCGTGGACGGCTGGTGTGCGGCGACCTTTGCGGGTTGCCGGTCATGGCCATGGAGGGCCGTTTTCACATGTATGAGGGATACCCTCTCAAGCAAATTACGCTGCCTGTTCGAGTGATGAAGGCGATGGGCGCGAATTTGTTGGTGGTCTCCAATGCGGCTGGAGGAATGAACCCATTCCACAAAGCTGGTGACATCGTCGTGATCGAAGATCACATCAACCTGATGGGCGACAACCCGCTGATCGGTATCAACGATGATCGTTTAGGCCCGCGTTTTCCTGACATGTCCGAGCCCTACAATTTTGAGCTTATCGAAAAGGCTCTGGAAGTTGCTCGAAAGAACAATGTCGTCGCTCACAAAGGCGTGTTTGTCGCAGTTGCCGGTCCCAATCTAGAGACTCGAGCTGAGTATCGATTTCTGCGAGCGATCGGAGCAGACGTAGTCGGCATGTCCACAGTTCCCGAAGTGATCGTGGCTGTGCACAGTGGCATGCGTACCGTGGGCTTCTCTGTGATTACGGACATGTGTTTGCCCGATGCGTTGGAAGCGGCGGACGTTTCGAAGATCATCGCAGTCGCTAACGATGCCGAGCCACGTTTGCGAACGCTGATTAGCGGTGTGCTTGAGCACGAGAAGTCGCGACTCCCTGGCTGACGTTGATAACCGCTTCGGACTCTGATTATGTCAGTCGACTCTACTCCGATCCATCTACTGTCCACCGCCGATTTTCACGGACTGGTACAACGGGCTCGCGATCAGGTGTTGGCTCGTCGACTGTTTCAACCAAGTGTGGCTTGCATCCTTGGCAGCGGATTGGGAGGACTAGCTAACTCAGTCGCTCATCCGGTGGCTATCGATTACGCGGAGATCCCAGGCTTTACGAAGACGCATGCAGTTGGTCACGCAGGGCGATTGATTACAGGCTATATCGGTGGCGTTCCAGTTGTCTTGATGCAAGGTCGTAGCCATCGCTACGAAGGACACAGCCACGCTCAGCTTCAGTTTCCCGTGCATGTGATGCATGCGCTTGGCGCCAAGACGCTCATCGCAACCAACGCGGCTGGTGGCTTGAACACGCGATTCGAAGTCAGCGACTTGATGGTGATCGATAGTCACATCGACTTTCTTTGGCGACGATCGATGTGGGCCGATCGTCCCATAAGCGACGACGGGCCGGCTGCGCGATTGGGAGATCAAGCGTTGCGAGGTCGCAATCCCTTCAGTCATCATTTGATTCGACGATCCAAAGCGATCGCTCGTTCCCAAGGTGCTGTGCTTCATCAAGGCTGTTATCTTGGAACGCTTGGGCCAACCTACGAGACTCGCAGCGAATATCGCAGCTTTCGTTGGATGGGAGCCGATGCGGTAGGGATGAGCACCATTCCCGAAGTTCTGGCCGACCCGGACAAGCCGGCCTTCAGGACCACCACAGACGACGAAGAAACCAACCGCGCAAGAGACCTCGAACGCCTTTTTGCCATCCGCGACCAGGAGCTGGACCGCGAGGCCGCTCGCGATCATCGCCTGGATCGTGTCGTCGTGG
>CAYWNG010000268.1:0-8450 GCA_964458685.1 uncultured Pirellulaceae bacterium | reverse complement strand
TTCGATTCGGGTTCTTGCTTGGACGCGGTCCGCTCATCGTGTCGCGCGGAAGTCGAGTGTTTAAAGGTAGCATTAGCCGATGAAGTATGAGCCGATGAAGTATGAGCCAGCGATGCATGGGCCGACGAAGAATAGGCTTGGGCAGAGTAGGCTTCGTTCTGCGAGTCTAGCTTGAACATTTTCACTAACTCAGACAATTGCTTCGCGTGCGACAAGAGCGACGCAGCAGTTTCGGAAACCTCTTCCGTTTGATTTGCATTGGCTTGTGTCACGCGATCCATTTGAGAGACAGCCTTGTTAACCTGCTCGATTCCCGTAAGCTGTTCTTGCGAAGCGGCGGCAATCTCGGTAACGATGTCTGTGACTCGCTTAACGCTGGAGACGATCTCGCCGAGCGTCTTTCCTGACCTGTTCACAAGATCTGTTCCGTTAGCAACTTTACCGACGGAGTCTTGAATCAATCGCTTGATCTCCTTCGCGGAACCTGCGCTGCGTTGAGCCAGATTGCGAACTTCAGCAGCTACTACCGCGAAGCCTCGGCCTTGTTCGCCAGCACGCGCAGCCTCGACTGCTGCATTGAGCGCCAGCAAGTTCGTTTGGAATGCGATCTCATCAATCGTGGTGATGATATCGGCGATTCGGCTGGACGATTGATTGATTTGCTCCATCGCTTCAACCGCTTCATTGACCACGCTACCACCGCGTTCGGCAATATCGCGAGAACCATTAGCGAGTTGTCGAGCCTGCTGAGCATTGTCAGCGTTTTGCTTAACTGTTGAGGTGATCTCTTCCAAGCTTGAAGCTGTCTCTTCAAGGCTGGATGCTTGAGATTGAGCGCCGGTAGCAATGTCGCGCGACGAGGCAGAGAGTTGAGAAGCTGCCGACGAAACCGTTCCCGCGACATCACGAACCTCTTTCAAGGCCGACTTGATTGAATTTACGGCAAGTCGTAGAGCCTTGATAACCTGCCCAACTTCGTCATCGCCCATATCGGCGATATGCAAATCGAAGTTGCGTTCTGACATGGATTTGGCAACTTCAGCAACCTTTGCCAATGCTGCGGTAAACCAACGCGAAATCATCCAGCCAATCAATAGTCCAGTGAAGACACCTACGAAAAGCATGCAAGCCACCATCCAGAAAGTCGATTGGTAGGCTGCGTTGCTTGTCTGCAATCCTTCTGCTGCAAACTTCTCATTCAGTTCAACTTCAGCTTCAAGGACAGTATCTAGTTCATTGCCGATGGTGCGCATGCGATCCAAGGCGGCCATCGCGTTCTCGGACTCGCCCTTCAGCGACAGGTTCACCGCTTCGATCGCTGCAGCGGCGCATGTTGGAAAGAGCTGAGAGATCTTGTCTGCCATCGCTTTTTCTTCGACACTTGTCGCCTGGGGAACGACAACGCCGGTGTAGTACTTGTCGAAATCTTTCTTGAGTTCTTCGATGGTTGCAAGAGCTCGATTTTTCGAGGCGGCATCGGTTGTTAGCAACGCTTCAGCGGCGGTTCGCCCCAATCGTGTTTTTGTCTCGCTAGATTTTCCTAGCGCCGAAAGCGGAAGCAATTGATTTTCGTACATGTAGCCGATGTTGGTGTTGATTCTGCCCAACTGCACCAATGCATAAGCGGCGACTCCACTTAAGATTGCGGCTACTGTGAAGAAAGAGAGTAGTAACTTCGCGCGAACGCCCAGTCGACTGAAAAGCCCCATCGGATACCCCTAAACAGCATGAGGATGAATTATGCTCGGCGCACTCGACTCGCCGATATACGTTTTTGATCACGTCCAGATTCCCACATGATGTGGAAAATCGAAGTCAATCTACGCGACCGCTGCTTTGGAACAATGCGTTACACATACTCACCTCGCCAAGAGCTCCGTAAAGCGTGCTTGAGTCTTGGTAGCGTAGGTAACGACTTTGTTGGGGCTGCACCAAAGTTAAGAGATGCGGGTCGCTCAAGGAATGAATACCACGAAAACTGTGTCACTCAAAAAGAAATTGTCAAGAATGATGGAGTTGACGGTGCTGGCTAAGACAGTGTGACCAACTTCTTCAGCAAGACTGAAAGAATCGTTAAAGGTGGAACCAGGGCTATTCGTGCCACCTTTTCCGAGCTTGCCAAGCGAATTGGGTTGGCGATGGAATTCAGCGGAAAAAACAGGGATGGTGTGGTCAGTTCGACTAGCTCAAGCTTGAATGACCTTTCGGCCAATCAACTCGTCAACCACTTGCTGAGCCAACTCCGTAGCAGGACGACTGCCCGAGAGCAGATGAATTTCTGGATTCTCAGGCGCCTCGTAGGGATCGCTGATGCCGGTGAAGTTGGCGATTTTGCCTTGCCGTGCTTGTTTGTAGAGCCCCTTAGGATCGCGAGCTTCACAAATCTCCAGCGGCGTATCGACGAACACTTCCACAAAGTCGCCAGGGCTGCCGTGACTTTCGACCCACTGCCGAACACGCTCTCGATCGCGACGATAGGGACTGACAAATGCCGTCAGCGTGACGACGGAAGCAGCTACGAATAGTTGAGCCACCGCTCCGATGCGACGAATGTTCTCTTCCCGATCCAAGGGACCAAAGCCCAGTCCAAAACGATTAGCAAAGTCCGCACCATGAGTGGGCTCGAGAAGGTTCGCTCCCGCACACAAACCGTGGCGAATGTTGTCGCCGTCGAGCAAGTAGGTGTGGACTCCGCGGTCATAGAGCAATCGATCTACCAAATTTGCAATCGTGCTTTTACCTGAACCGCTTAGTCCGGTGAACCACACCACACAACCACGATGGCCTGATAAGCGTTCGCGACTGGCGCGGTCCACAGAGTGTTGATGCCAGACAACTTGAGGGTCACTGGATGACATGAACAGAACCTATCGGCCTAAGCCAACTCTCTGGCCAGGGGCCGACTTCCTTTCGATGAGTGAAAAATCTCAGCCATATCCACAAGCATCAAGCGTACCGCAGACGCCATCGTTCGTACATCCATGCTCGGTAAAGCTTTAGCACTTCCCGAAGCTTGTTGCATCGACAATGGCAAGTGAATGAAGCCAACCCATGGTGCGGGCGACATGCCTTTGCCTAAATGAAGGCTTGAGTACATCGTCGCGTTACAGAGATAGGTACCGGCATGATACGAAACGGCGGCAGGAATTTCTTTCTCGCGAAGCATCTTTGCCCATCGCCCCAGCGGCAATTGGCTGCGATAAGCAACGGGCCCATACTCATCGACCGCAGTCAACTCATCGCCGCTATGCTCGACGCGTCCTGCTGCGTTGATGGCGATCGCTTCGAGCTTGATTTGTGGGCTGCCGGGTGACTGCCCCATATGAATCGCTGCATCGAAGCCTTGCTGAAGATCGCGATAGAGCATCTCGCGCATCGCGCCGAGTTCAACTGGATATCGGCGAGTTACCAATTCGGGTTCGGCTGGACGGTCCTTCAACAGCTCAACCAGAGTCAGCCAACTGGAATTCTCTTTCCACTGTTCGTAGGGTTCGAAGGCTGTTAGTAATACTCGCACTCGCGGCACTTCTCTATACGACGTTAAGTCAAAAAAATTCGCAGATAGCTCGGAAATTGGAGCCACTATCCTAGCTCACTCATCCGGGGAATTCCAGTTTCTGAGCAAAATGCGACGATCGAAAGGCGCTTGGTGGCAGCTCAAGGCTCGACTGGGCGGTTGGCGTGAGCTACTGAATCCGATTAGAATAAGAGTTTTCCACCCAACCAAGCCGGCTGCGAACTCAAGACTTATGCCGGAATCTTTTGTCCATCCCTCCTAGAATAGCACCTGCCATGAGCCGAATCCTTGTTTCTCTGGTTGTTACCGTTCTGCTGGTCCTGAATGCTCAAGCTCAGGAGTCGATTTTCCCCGACAAAGCCCTTGAAACAGCCGTCCGAGCCCAGGTCTTCGCCAAACGCAACAACCAAGAGCCGCTTACCAAAGAGGACGTCGCCAAGATATCGCAGATCTCTGGAGCAGGTCGAAAGATCAGCAACTTGGCCGGTATCGAACACTGCGTTGCCGTTCAGCAGATCGACCTTGCGAACAACGATATCGTCGATGTCGGACCACTGGCGAGTTTGAAGCTGATCCAATCTTTGACTCTGAAGAACAACAAGATCCAGTCGATCGAGGCTCTGAAGGAGTACACCAAACTGCAGTATCTGGATCTATCGGGCAACCAAGTCAAGGATCTCGCGCCGATCGGCAAATCGACCAACTTGATGTCGCTGAATATCTCGAAGAATGCTGTTGAAGATTTGCAAGTGCTCAAGCAGTTCCCTAAGCTTCACTCGCTGTACGCCAGCGGCAATCCAGTAAAGGACTGGACTCCGGTCGGGCAAGCTCCAATGATCGACATCGTGGATGTAAGCGGTTGCAAGATCGAGAGCCTCGCATTTCTCAAGCCGCTCAAGCGTATCAACAAAGTGATCGCTTACGACAACCAGATCAAGGACCTGACACCTATCGTAGAGATGACCGCCGACGAATCTTCAAAGCAACTAGCCATCTTTCTGCACTTGTATCTCCGCGGCAATCCTGTCGAACCAACCGGAGCTCAAGCTCAGCAATTGATCGCACGTGGAGTCCGACTGCACTTCGAGTAGCTGCTGTTGTCCGTAGCAATTCGAATCGATCTCGTAGCTGATCCCGCCAGGGTTCAAGTCTGACCCAGATGCGTAGCTTTGTTGATCCCCCCAGCCACTGAACGGTGGCCGATCCAGCTACGAAGAGGTGCTACGACTGACAGCGAACATTAACGTTCGCTCATTCACGCGATTTTATTCGGCGATCGGCCACATTGCGGGCGAATTGTTGCGTTCAACAACACCGCAAAGAACTGGTGAGCAAAATCAGCGTCCCCCGATTCGATTCACTGAACCCTGAGTGGGATCAGCTACGAAAAGAGCAGGTACAGCCAGACCGTAGAATTTTGGCGGTGCGGTCTGTAGTAGATGCCTTCAATCGAACCAAGCATCTATAATGCGTCCTCGATGGCGTAAGCGTTCTATCACGAAAGAGGTTGTTCTATGATTCGCTTGTTCTCACTCACATTGTTGCTGGGCTACGTTTGCACCGTAGTCCAAGCAGTCGAACCGCCGCAAAAGGTGGCTACAGTCGAAGGAGTTTCTGAGTACCGATTCAATAACGGCGCGAGACTTTTGCTTTTCCCTGACAGTTCACGTCCGACGATCACAATCAACATGACTGTCTTGGTTGGCTCGCGTCATGAAGGCTACGGGGAAGCCGGGATGGCTCACCTGCTTGAGCACTTAGTCTTTAAGGGAACACCTACTTTTCCCGATATTCCTAAAGCACTTAAAAACTACGGCGCTAGCTTTAATGGCACGACCAATGTCGATCGTACGAACTATTTCGAAACGCTGCCTGCCAGTGACAAGAACTTAGAGTTCGGAATTCATTTGGAGTGCGATCGCTTGGTGAACAGCTTCATTAAACGTGAAGACTTGCTGAGCGAATTCACCGTAGTTCGCAATGAATTTGAAAGTGGCGAAAACAGCCCGCAACGAGTTCTATCACAGCGAGTCGATGCGGTTGCTTTCGAGTGGCATAACTACGGCAAGAGTACCATCGGCAATCGCTCGGACATCGAACGTGTTCCGATCGATAACTTGCAAGACTTCTATCGCAACTACTATCAACCCGATAATGTGGTGTTGATCGTGACTGGCAAGTTCGAAGAGGCCAAAGCGTTAGAACTCGCGACGAAGTATCTCGGCTCAATTCCAAAGCCAACGCGACGATTGAACAAGACTTACACCGAGGAGCCACCGCAGGACGGCGAACGAACAGTTGTTCTCCGACGCGTCGGCAAGATCGGCTCGGTTGAAGTGGCCTACCATATTCCTGCGGCGAGCCATCCCGATTGGCCAGCCATTTCCATGTTGGCCAGCATCATCTCAGAGAACAAAGTTGGTCGACTGGAGAAAGTCCTCATCGAAACCAAGCTGGCGACCAGCGTGGGGGCCTTTGCTAATAGCACGCATGACCCTGGTCTTTTCTCGATCTCCTGCCAACCTGCAGAAGGCAAATTGGATTTAGTCACGCCAGTTCTATTGGACGTGCTCGAGTCGCTCGACAGCCAAGCCTTTACCGCAGAAGAGGTCGAGCGCGCGAAGACGCGAAGCAAACGCAACTACGAGAACACACTCTCCAACGCAGCCGCGATGGCCAACGCACTCAGCTCGGCATCATCAATCGGTGATTGGCGATTGTGGTTTATTCAGCGCGATCGTATCGCTGCAGTGACAGCCGATGATGTTAATCGTGTTGCCGCGACCTATTTCAAAAAGCAGAATCGAACGGTTGGAATTTTCATGCCCGTCGAAAATCCTGAACGCTTGAGTGTTCCTGCGGTTGAATCGATCGCCGATTTAGTCAACAACTACAAAGGTGGAGCGGCGATAGTATCTGGCGAGGATTTCGACCCAAGTCCAGAAAACTTGCAAGCTCGTACCAAGACCGTAGAAATTGGCGGAGTTCAAGTTGGCTTGCTTCCCAAGAAGAATCGAGGCGACACCGTTTCGCTAACGATGACCTTGCACTATGGGAATGAAGAGTCGCTGAAGGGACAAGCCGGTGCCGCAGGCATGTTGCCAGCCATGTTGATGGCTGGAACTAAGAAGAACGATCGTCAGGCTCTTCAGCAAAAGATGGACGCACTGGGAGTTCGAGTTGGTACTGGCGGTGGTGGTGGACGTCGTGGAGGCCGAGGCGGCGGAGGAGGTCGCGGAGGCGCAGGCATGCTGTCTTTCAGCATCGACGCCAAACGCGACTCACTGCCTCAAGCTATCGAAATCATGGCAGAGATTCTCCGCGAGCCAGCGTTCCCTGTCGACGAATTCGAGCAGATGAAGAATCGCTCGATGGCAATGATGTCGCAAAGCGTAACGGACCCAGCCATGCTGGCTGGAAACTTCCTATCGCGAGCCCTCTCGGCTTACGAAAAAGGGGATGTTCGCTACTCGCAAACGCTAGCTGAATCAATCGAAGAGCTGAAGTCTGTTCAATTGGACCAGATTAAGGCCATCTACGAAAAGCAACTCTCTAGCGCGACTGGAGAGATTGCGATCGTCGGTGACTTTGATCCCGATGCGGCATTGGAATCACTGCGAGTCGCACTGAAAGACTGGAAGACCGATGTGCCCTACAAGCAAATCGTTCGTGAAGTCAACAAGATGGCTACTGGTGGAACCGAAACGATCGTGACACCGGATAAAGCCAATGCAACTTTCCTGGCCGGTCTTTCGTTTGCGATGAACGATGACAACGATGAAGCCGTTGCGCTTCAGATCGGTAACTTGATCTTGGGTGGAGGCACTTTGTCTTCCCGCTTGGGTGATCGCATTCGTCAGAAAGAAGGTCTGTCATACGGTGTATCTTCCTCTGTGGCGATCCCATCGCGAGGAACCGACGCTCGTTTTACGATCACTGCGATTACCAATCCAGCCAATATCGGCGCGGTTGAGAAAGCTGCGATGGAAGAGTTGAACCGCTTCTTGGAAGACGGACCAACCGAAGCCGAAATGGACGAGGCGAAGAAGAGCTATCTGGAATCGCAAAAGATTGGTCGCTCAAGCGACGATTCGATTGCTGGACAGATTCAGTCCAATCTCTTTTTGGGTCGCAACTTCGGCTTCATCGCCAAGCGAGAAAAGATGATCGAGCGTTTGACGGCGCAGGACGTACGCGACGTGTTCCGCCGCTATGTCCAGCCTTCCAAGCTTGTGATCATCCGCGCAGGCGACTTTAAGTAGTCTGAGCGCGATTCGGAAAGATTGAGCGGTTAACCATCAAGGCCCTGCGATTGTAATCGTGGGGCCTTTTGCATTAAGACCATTTTGATTGTCCTATCATCCGTCTTCGAATTCCTTTCGACTCCGCGACCGTGTTCTTACTCAGAATCGGCCGCATTATTCTTGAGATATCGATAGAGCCATGCGCGGGCAAAGGCCCAAAGGCGATCGCAAGTGCGAATAGAGATGTCTAGAGTTTCTGCTACGTCAGCTTGTTTCATTCCGGTAAAGAACCTTAGTTCGACGACCTTGGCTGCGAGTGGTTCGACTAGCACCAATTGTTGTAGACCATCGTCGAGTTGAAGTACTTGCTGAAGATCGAACTGAGTAAAGTCAATGGCCAGCTCGGCAAGCTCGTGAGGCTCCACTTGCAGCTTCGGCGAACTCTGCCCTCGCTTGATTGCGTTTTTGCGTCGAGCTTGATCAACTAAAATGCGCCGCATCGCCTCTGCGGCAGCTTTGAAGAATGCCTTCCTGCTGGTCCATTGCACATCTTGGCCTTGAACCTTCATTCTCAAGTAGACTTCGTTGACCATCGCGGTTGCTTGCAACGTTTGACCAGGCTTTTCGTTCTTGAGCTTGGCTTTGGCAAGTGTACGAAGTTCATCATAGACTTGATTCCAAAGTTGTTC
>CAYWNG010000267.1:0-8457 GCA_964458685.1 uncultured Pirellulaceae bacterium | reverse complement strand
CACTGGGTAGGTCAAACTCGCCCAGTTCGTTCTGGCGAAATACAACAGAGAACTCTACAATATTCCTTGGATCTCCAATCCCATTTTAAGGATGACGCTGATGACACTCGAAGAACTTGAACAGAAGATCTCGCAACTACCACCTGGGGAGCTTGCTGAGTTTCGCGAATGGTTCTTGCGTTTCGATGGAGAGCGTTGGGACCAGCAGGTTGAAAAAGATGCCATCGCGGGAAAGCTTGATGCCATCGCGAGATCCGCAGTTTCAGAGTTTCGAAGTGGCCAGACCAACCCACTATGATTCATCATGCAACAGCAGGATTCTGGAATTGCTATCAGCAGCTCCCGACAGTCGTACAGGAACTTGCTGATAAGAACTTCGAGATACTGAAAAGTGATCCTAATCACCCTTCCTTGCACTTCAAAAAGGTAGGAGTATACCGTTCCGTACGCGTGGGTATTGCATATCGCGCACTAGGCATTGAAGATGGCGATACGATTATTTGGTTTTGGATTGGGAATCACGACGAGTATGAGAAATTGATCAATCGTTAGAACCTACCGTCCACTGCTAAAGTGACAGCGAGTTTAACGTAGCCTGTGGGCAAAGCTTGTTTTCCGGAAGAAAACAGCTTAGGCAAGAAAACGCCACGGAGTGTCGTGGCACACTGGGGCAAACCTCCTATCTTATCTTGCGGTGGACTTTGCAATCGTCTATGCCTCACCTGGGAGATGGTCCGCGCGTAGGGATCGTGCTCCTTTGACTTCAGAGAATGTAAACGCCATCTACGGATGGTACCGAACACGGAGGTTCGAACGATGCTGGGATGTATCGCTGTACGTTTCTTGTGGCTACACGCAATCGTGTTAGTCGCTGCGAGCCTTGCGCCGATCGGATGGATGGAATCTACGCTGCGGGCTCAATCACTCGCGCCGTCCCCCGAGAGCGACGTTGATGCTCTCATCGTTCGATTAAAACATCCCCAAGCTCCGCAACGACTGTCTGCGGCTAGACGAATTGCCGAGATGGGACCACAAGCCAATCAAGCGGCATCGACGTTGGCGCTTTGCTTGACTGACCCATCAGCCGATGTGCGCGTCGCTGCAGCCTATGCGTTGGCTCGAGTCAGCACCGATGGCGTCGCTGCAATCCGAGCTCTTCAGCCAGTGCTCTCCGATGCCAGCGAGCACGTTCGCTACTCTGCGCAGTGGTCGGTCGCCAAGCTTGCCTCAGAGTTATCGCTGGAGCTCGACGAAGCGGCCAGCAAAGCGACGGTTGAACTACTGGAAAAATCGCTGAAAGACATTCGCAGCTACGATCATCAAACTCGCCACACGACGATCCTTGAATCAGTCATCACAACCTTACGATCAGACCTGAATACGCGATCTGACACGACAAAGGTCGCTCCACAGAACAACGCGATTGACACGGATAAACTGATCTCGGGCTTGTACGAACCCAATGATTTCATCTCGCGTTTGCAGATCATTCGCAGATTGCAAGATCGAGCGACCTATCCTGGAACGCTACGGCAGAAGGTCTTGCTATTTGAATCATCGCAGATCGACACCGTTCTCTTGGACTACGCGATGGCCTGCTGGGGCAGCGAGGCTCAGGAAGACTTAGCTGCCATTCTTTATGGCTTCGAGCAACAGAAGTCCTTTCCCGAGACAGCTTACTTGCTTGTGGAACAAGTCCAACCCACAGATGCAACGATGGTCGCTCAGCTAAAGCGTTGGAGCCGCGATCCATCACTACCCATCGATCTTCGCGCCGCAGCTTTACAAGCCATTTCGCAGAGCAAACATGATGTGGGAGGTTGTATCGAGTGGCTTGCCGTGTCCCTGACAGACACCGACTTACAAGTTGAAGCTTGCAACGCTTTGTCTAGCATGGGCACAACCGCTGCGCCGGCTCAAGCACAATTGATGTCAGCCTTGATGCAGTCTCGCGAAGAAGCGTTCCAAATGGCTGGCGCGCTGGCCATTCCCGAGATCGCCCCCGACTCACCCATCGCAGTTCAGTTCTTCACTCAGTGGTTGCGAGTTGTCCCACGCGATAGCTCTGCCTTGCCATTCATCTTGGATGCGATTGCCGAGTATGGATCTCAGGCTGCCAATACGATCCCAATGATCCGCCAGCAATTGTATCACGCGGATCGAAACGTTCGCATTTCCGCAATGTACGCGCTTCGCAGCATGCGAGCTCAGGCGGTCGATGCTGTGCCCGATATGATTGCGATCCTTACTTCGACGACTGAAGACATCTCCATCAAAAACCGTGCCGCAAGAACGCTAAGGCGAATCGGTCCAGCGTCGGTGCAACCGCTGATGCAAGCCATCGCAACGACTAGCAGTCCCAAGGTTCTGGAGGATTTGCTGCGAGCCTTGGCTGTTGTAGGTGCGCCTGCAACCGAGGCGCAACATCTTTGCATCCAGTTGGTGAACAATGTCGAAGTACCTGTCGACATTCGTATCGCAGCGGCTAATGCAATTGGCTCGATGGGACCAAGTGCACAATCGCAAGTGGACCACTTGTTAGCGCAATGTAAGGATGATGTCGATCCAACACTTCACGCTGTGTGCCTATTGTCAGCAGCGCGAGTTAACCCAACGGTCGCAAAGCAAACGGTCCTAAACGAGCTTGAGAGTTCTTGGAGTATCGTGCTCGCAAATGCTGCCTACGGCGCGCATTTGTGTGGAGAAAATCGAATGGCGTTCGATACCTTGCTAAGCTTGCTCAACGAAAGCGAGACCGACATCGTGATCAAAGATGCACTCGAAGAGTTAGGCGATAGCATCTTGCCTTGGTTAATTGAAGAGGCCGAGAACCCTGAGCGCAGCGACTCTCAGCGCCTTGCCTGCTGCGATCTAGCCTGCGTTTGTACCAACCCAGACTGGAAGCGATTACTGAAGCTGGTCGACGACAACTACTTAGGGCAGCAGGTTGCCAATCATCTTTCCTACCACTGGCACCCCGAGATTGCCTGTAACATCAAAGATCATATGGCTGAAGTTGAGACACTGGTCACGCTTGTCAATTCAACAGAGCTATCGACAACAGGACGAGCGAGATTGGAGTACTTGCTGTTGCCCGATGGGCTTGGCGCTGGTGATAACGACGACGAATGGAGCGATATTGCTCTGTCCAAATCGGCTTCGATGGAGCTCCTGGGGCGCAATGATCGCGAAGCTCTGGCAGCTTCTGCTATTGGCCCAAGCACACCTAAACCACCTAAGCAAACAGCGCCGCCATCGACTTCCGAGATGATTTTCCCAGAACCATCCGAAGAGTCGGGAGGAGCTGCGAAAATCAACCTGCCTCAAGCAATGGACGCTCAACTTGTCGGTGCCGAGGACTCAGCGCCAGCCGTCGAAGGATCGATTGAAGCTGTAGATGTGTACTACGGAACCAACCGACAGCGCGATCCCTCCGGCAATTCGGTGAAGGAGATCGTGATTGCAATTTTAATCACCACCATCGGCAGCGTGATCACACTTGGCTTTGCCGCGATTGGTAGCTTCAGTCGAGGAGCCCGCGTCGTTGGCATCCTCTCGATCGTGGGCTTGTTCGTGTTTGGATCGTTTGGATTCTTTGCCGCGAAACAGCTTTCCGTGCATCCGGTCCAGGCTCTCGTGACTTACAACCATCGCGTTTCAGATAAAGTTGAGTACGGGAAGTGTACGGTAACGATACCACCCAATCACCAACCGGGAATGGTTGAAGCTCCTTTGCTGCTCAAAGGGCAGTTCATCAGCGATCCGAACAAGCACATTGTGCTGGAAGAGATTCACGAATTGACACAGGAACAGTTCCTTGCCGATCTCAAAGATGTTCAAGCTCGTAAGGGCAAGAACCTACTTGTTTTCATCCACGGCTACAACGTATCGTTCGAAGATGCCGCCAAACGAACCGCACAGATGTCGTTCGACTTAAAGTTCCCAGGCGCCGCAATCTTCTACAGTTGGCCGTCTCAGGCAAACTGGTATGGTTACAAGTCGGACAAGGAACGGATCGAGATGAGCGTTGGTCAGATTCGTCATTTCCTTGAAGATCTAGCAAAGAGATCGGGTGCTGACACGATTAACTTAGTGGCTCACAGCATGGGAAATGTTGGTTTGACTGCAGCTTTGAAGGACATTCAGTCACCCGATGGCAATCCAATCTTCAATCAAGTCGTCTTGGCCGCACCCGACATCGACGCCGAAACGTTCAAGAACGACATTGCTCGACATATCGTCACCAAAGCTAAACGCATGACGCTATACACCTCTAAGACCGATCTCGCGTTGATCGCCAGCCGCTACTTCAACAACGGATCTCGTTTGGGAGACTCAGGGGAGCAAGTTGTGACGTATCCCGGTATCGATACGATTGACGCTACAACCATCGACAGCAGCTTGCTTGGCCATTCGTATTATGGCAGCAACATCACCGTGTTGACCGACGTTGGTCACCTACTTCGCAATGAACCGTTGGCTCAGCGCGTCTACTTGCGTCCAGTACAGGACGGAGAACAGTCATATTGGACTTTCGATCCAGTGTTGATTTCAAAGCTAAATCCAGACCTGTCGATTCGAAAGTAGCAGTCTCAGACCAAGCGGACTAGCGCCCCAAAGTTCTGGACTTTCAGCCAATTTGTTATCTGAGGTGGCGGGATTGGCGCAGTGACCAAATGCCAATTCAGTCGCTTCACGCTACACTTAGGTGTAGAGAAACTTGGCAAGGAGCCGATCGGCTCGCGAATTTCTAGGGTGCAACGAACATGAGCAACAGTCCTTTTCAAGATACTCAACCCTACGCTCCCAATCAGATGAACACCGGTTTTGGAGTCGATACAGCGCCACCGGCACGCGGCTTTCCATGGGGATGTTTGCTGGGAGGGTGTTTGGGAATCATGCTGTTGGGGGCTCTGGCTGTAGGCGGGGCCATGTATGGCGTGTACAGCTTTGTCAGCAATCAAGTCGCCAAGTACACTTCCGACCACGCAGTTGAATTGCCTTCAGTCGATATCACTGAGGACGAAGTCAAAGCGATTGAAGCGAAGCTGGAGAACTTCAAAACTCAGTTCGAATCGGGTGATGAACCGCAAGAGTTGGTCATTACCATCGACGAGATCAATGCCATGATCGCTGGCGATTCCGATCTTAAAGGCCATGTTTTCGTGAAGATTGTTGACGGCAACTTTCATGCAGATGTCAGCGTTCCGCTCGATGATCTTCCTATCCCCGGTGCTAAAGGTCGCTATTTCAACGGATCGGTCACGCTGCATGTTGAAATGGAAAACGGAGTCCTGATCGTTCAAGTGGTTGATGCCGAAGCCAATGGACAATCCGTTCCTGCGGCTGTTCTGGAAGGCATGAAGGATGAGAACTTAGCCAAGGGAATGTACGATGATCCCGACACCGCAAAGGCGTTGTCTCGTTGCGAGAGTCTAGAGATTCAAGCAGATCGCATCGTGTTGAAAGTCCGCCAAAAATCGGCAGAGAAGGCTGATAATGCTGAGGCGGAAAAAGGTGACGTGCCTGTAGAGCCCAGTGGTTCAGGGGCCACGCAAGATGGCTCAACAGACAAAAGCGATGAGACTGTAAAAGAGCTACAATTGCCTCCAGACGAAAAAACTCAGCCAGATTCCAAGCAATAATTCGGATCTCTTTTCTTGACTGAGACAACTTGGCGAAGACCAACTATCATTGGATCTGCCGTCTTGGGATCCATAGTCGCCTTTCGCTCCCGCGAAAGTGGCGAGATTTCGGGGCTTTGATAGACTTCTGAACCCTGGCGGGAGCAGCTACGACCACGCTTCTTTCGCGGAGCGAAAGGCGACTTACTTAACTAGTTCGATATGAAAATCAGCTCGATACCGCAACTCTACCGCAATCTAAGGCGCTGGCAGGAGATCCTGGCAGTCCTACGGCGTTATGGGTTGGCCGATTGGCTTAGCCAGTTGAAGTTCGATTTCATTCGCGATTGGATTAAAGACGATAAAGGCGTTCCGCTAGCCAGCTACTCACGGGAAAAACGGATTCGTTTGGCACTCACCGACTTGGGGCCGACATTCGTGAAGCTAGGGCAGGTGCTCAGCTTGCGTCCCGACTTGATCGGACCAGAACTTGCCGACGAACTGACTCAACTTCAGTCTAATGTTCCCGCCGATCCTGCTGAGGTTGTCGAGCAAGTTATCGAGAGCGAGTTAGGACATCCGGTCCGCGAGTTGTTTGCTGAATTTGATCCCGTCGCGGTCGCTTCGGCTTCGATCGGACAAGTCCATAAGGCTCGTCTGAAGGATGGCACTCAGGTAGTTATTAAAGTTCAGCACGCTAATATCGAAGGGAAGGTCCACGAGGACTTGGAAGTCATGGCAGGCTTAGCAACGCTGGCCGAACACTTGCCGGACTTTGCGGTTTGGAAGCCCACCGTGATTGTCGAGCAGTTATCGCGATCGCTGCGCAAGGAGCTGAACTTCACTCGCGAGCTTCAGAACTTGATCGTCTTTCGAAAGCTGTTGGGCGAAGTAGAGACGATACATATTCCTGCGCCGTTTCAAGAACTCTCCTCGCAGCGCGTTCTGACAATGGAGATGCTCACCGGCAAGCCGGTCAGTTCGTTAGCTCGCGCCAACAAGTTTGTCGACGATGGTCGCGATCCAGAGCGGCAGGAGTTGGCAAAGATTGCGGCCGAACTTTATATCGAGATGATCTTCATCCACGGTATGTACCACGCTGATCCGCATCCGGGAAATGTGTTGGTGATGGAAGGCAATCAACTTGGGCTTTTGGATTTTGGCATGGTGGGTCGCATCGATGATCGCTTGCGTGAAGCGATTGAAGAGATGTTGATCGCTGTCGTGACTCAAGATGCTTTTGTTCTGACTACCTTGATCAAACGCGTTGGCAACGTACCGGCTCGCCTGGACGATAGTGCCCTGGCCATCGATGTGGCGGACTTGGTGACGACGTATGGATCGCAGCCGCTGGAGAGTTTTGACCTAAGCGGTGCGCTTAACGATGTTACCGACATTATGTTCCGCCATCAAATCACTTTGCCACCACAAACATCGTTGTTGATTAAGACCTTAGTTACGCTGGAAGGTACTCTCCATCAACTTTCACCCAAGCTCAGCCTCTTGGAAGTGATGCAGCCGTTCTTTCGTCGAATGCGGTTGCGTCGGCTGTCTCCCAAGCGACAGTTGCAAAGACTGAATCGCATCTATACAGAACTGGAGTCGATGTTTGAGAGGTTGCCTGGGCAGGTCAGCGGCATCATGCAGTTGGTGCAAGAGGGAAGGCTGGACGTTCATTTGGCCCACAAAGGCTTGAGTCCCTCGGCGAATCGCTTGGTTTTGGGTATGTTAGTTAGCTCGGTGTTCATGGGCTCGTCGTTGCTGCTCGCTTATAAAGTACCTCCGCTGCTGTTCTCTGGCGGCTGGTGGTTCTTGGAAGACCTCAGTCTATTAGGCTTGATCGGTTATGCGTTCAGCTTGCTTGCCGGTCTAAGGCTGATCCATGCTATTCGCGGCAGCGGCAATTTAGATCACGACGAGAATTAGTGACTTAGGTTGCTTCCATTTTTCAGCCGCTTTGCAACGTACCAAGATTAGGGCAATTTTGAATCCGATGACCAATTTGCAACCAGCAGTCGTTCTACTTAGCGGTGGTTTAGATTCCGCGACCGTTTTGGCGATCGCCAAAGTCGCCGGATATCAAGTGCATGCCATCAGCTTTCGCTATGGGCAACGACACACCTTCGAACTCTCGCGAGCTAAGCAACTCGCCGAAGCTCAACAGGCCAGCAGCCATGTGATTGTCGACATCAACCTAGCTCAGTTTGGCGGATCGGCTTTGACTAGTAGTGACATCGCTGTGCCGAAGCATGACAACGTGGATCAAATCGGTTCAACAATTCCCGTGACCTACGTGCCAGCTAGAAACACTGTCTTTCTGTCTCTCGCGTTAGCCTTTGCCGAAACTCTTGGTGCTCGCGATATCTTTATTGGCGTCAACGCGTTGGACTACAGCGGCTACCCCGACTGCCGACCAGACTATATTGCCGCGTTCGAGAAGATGGCCAATTTGGCCACCAAAGCTGGTGTCGAAGGCGGCCATATCCGAATTCACACACCGCTCATCTCGCTCACCAAAGCTCAGATTATCGCGCGGGGATTGGAGCTTGGCGTGGATTATTCGATGACAAGCAGTTGCTACGACCCCGACCCGACTACTGGTAACCCATGTCAGCGATGTGATGCTTGTTTGTTGCGACTACGCGGCTTCGAACAAAACGGGATCAAAGATCCTGTGACTCTGTAGCCCAACCCGCTGCGTTAGTTTTGAAGTTGCGCCATTTGGATTTAAGGCCGTTGGCCCTTAACCTACTTAAGCTTGATCACCCAGCCCGTTGGGCCCGTTGGGCTGGGCTATGTAAATCGCTGGGCCTTCGGCCCGAAATCCCAGAAA
>CAYWNG010000266.1:0-8480 GCA_964458685.1 uncultured Pirellulaceae bacterium | reverse complement strand
TGCTTGGCTTTGGCTTCAGCAGAGTCGGCAATGGTAAGTCGGTACTTTCGGGCTGCATCGTCGATCTCTTTACTATTCTGCGATCGAACAGCATCCATCAAGTTCGCGAAGGACTTAACAGCCGGATTGGGCTCAATTCCTCGGACTGTCTGTAAAATCGAATCGAACTTCGCTGGTCCGTATGCGACCCAGGCCAGATCCGCTTTTGCATCCGCGGATGCAACTCCGGCAGAGATTGGTGGGATGAGCGCTGCTGGATTCATGTCTTCAATGATCTTGTAGCGGCGATCCAGTTCGTCCAACCTGATCATCGCAGCGCGGAAGTCCTCTTCCTTGTCGCTATCCAAACGAGGCAACGCTGGTTCGTCGTAGGCAGCGCCTAGAAGTTCATACGAAGTCAACTTCGAATACATCTCGGAGATCTTTTGCTCGCGGAAGTTCAATTCGATCTGCTTGCGAGACTTCTCTCGCAGTTTGTCTACCTCCGCAAAAAAGGCTTCGCGATTCTTACTGATCTCGTTGTAGGTATAGCGGAACTTGTCGCGACCTTCATCAAGCTCGAGGAGCTCGCGAACCTCTTTCGCGTAGACTCGAAATACTTGAACATCTTTGGTCCATGGAACGTCGGCCATGACGCCGAACAGCCACTCGACTCGCGATCGCTTCTTTCCATCGGCATCCTTGATGTAGGGTGTGCCACCGAAGACCGGTTCGCTAAGAGCTTGAAGGGTACTGGCGGCGACTGAATCTGCTGGCTTGACTCGACCATCCTGCTTCACTGGCAACTTGCCGATCATGTTCCAATCGGCTTCAACTACGCCGAAATTATTGCCCTTCAATCCGTAAACAGCTAAGCATCCTGCGACGGCCAGACCGATTAGCCCGTACTTGAAGAACTCAGGTGTGAAGAGTGTCTTCTCCGCTGTTTTTTCGCGAGCCATGCGGTTGGCAAAGCGAAGGAATGTTCCGCCGAAGTGTGAGAACATTCCTACCATCACCATCATGCAACAAACGTAAGGAATCACCCACCCGGCGTTCTTCACGACTTGCAAACCGCTTCCTTCACCGACAGTGCCATTGGGAAGCATCACTGGGAAGTAGTCGCTCTGATAAAACGTCTCGCCACCAAATCGTACTGGATTGTTCATCCAAGTCTTTTCGGTAATTTCTTCCCCGGTTTCCGGATTGCGAATACTGATGACTGACGAATAGTCGCGTGGCGTGTTGGAGTTGGCATAGTCACGGCGCGTAACATCTTGCAACGTGATCTGATAAGGCTTGTACTCTTTGCGATACCGCAAGGCGATTTCGTAGGGTTTGCCATCCAGGCTAATCTTTTCGTACTGCTCGGTTCCATTGCGGAACAATTGACTGCCGTCATTGATCTCTTGCGAAAGGAGCAGAGTCTCCAAGGGGTGTTTGGATTGCCGATCCAGCAATGTGACGTAGGCAGATGGCACGTTAGGTGTCGACTTCGCGCCACCGTTCGGGGCCGTCTCAACAGCTTGCTGAACTAACCCTGTTCCCACCGTTACCTTGAATTCGGGTTTACCACTGATCGGTTCCAATCTCGAGTTACGCATCCATCGGTCAACTCGCAACAACGCTGGCAAGGCAGGATCGTCAATGATCCCATCCGAGGCCATCGCTTGACGAATTCTGGCATCGGGGATCACTGTGACCTTGTCTTCCATGTCATCGCTGGTGTCGATGATCGCAATCTCAAGCTGATCAGGAATAAAGGTTACGCTGGCAGTGCCACCTTCGGTCAGAAAGATCTTCTGTTCAACTTGTCGATCTCCAAACACGAACTGACCAACCATCAGCAGTGCGATGCCCACGTGGATCAGCATGTTGCCACCACGCTTGCCGAACAGGATCAGAAAGCCCGCCAAGCAAACCGTGCTTGCCACCGTCGCTTGTAACAATTGCCAAACAATGCGAAGGCCAGGATCATCCAAACGTAGATCGCTGGTCAACAGCGAAATAGACAGCGAACCCAAAACCAACACCATTCCCCACAACGTGGCTTTAGCAAGTTTGGGGAGATGCTGTGCCCACAGCGCATAACCGGTTATCGCAATGGAGATCACTACCAATCCAGCCTTGACTCCGGTCCACAACTGGTCGTAACTGATCGGTGGCTTGCCTTGCAATCCATCCGCGGTGTGACCAGTCATGATTACCGCAGTCACCAACCCTGCACCTAGAAGCGACACGACTAACCCGACGACCAGCTTCGCACCTTTAGCAGAGATCGTAAAGCGAGTTGTTTTGGCAGCGATCAAGTTGACCAGCAGTGCCAGTCCAATCGTCGCTCCACCGGGAAACGGAATGGAGCCGTTGATTCGCTCGTGCGGATAGATGGTCGATGGCACGAAGACATCCAGCGGAACGCTGGCAACCCACGCATTGAAGTACTCTCGCTTGACCTCCACTAGCGTTTCGTCATCCTGAGCGAGCGTCCCAATCAAGACGATCAGAATCCCCAGCACGAAAAGCGCCACGGTAATCTTCAGCGACCCAAGGGCACGAAGGATCGCATAGGGAGTAATCGCACCAGCTTGCGCGGCACGACCATCTACCGATGTTGAGTTGGACCAAGTTCCTGAGGACATTTATAGGATCTCCGAGCTTACTCGTTATTGAATCGATTTGGGCGTATCAACTACGTGTGTTTATCAACTACCAGTTTAGGGTGCTGATAAAGTTATCCATAGCTTGCGACTGGGCCTCGATCAACTCGGGTGCCCCAGTCATCTTTACGTAAAGGTTTTCAGTCTCTTTGATTGGAATCACGGCAACGCGAATCGCCGTCTCGGCATTGCTTTCGTCACCGATACGATAGCAGCGATACTCTAGGTCTCGGACCTTGCCACTGCTGGATGATTGGATGATCTGAATAATCTGCGGTTCGTCCGGCGTTTTGCCAACTTGCTTGAGCCACATTTCAACCGCGGCGGGAATCTGTCCGGTCGAAGTTGAAATTGAAACCGATGCCGATTTGTCTTGTGCTTGAATCACAAACGAAGCCAAGCGAATGCCCGATGCCGCTTGTTCTTGCCACCCTTCGGGCACGACATACTTCAGTTGCAAACGTCCGTCATTGGCCATGACAGGACCCTGCACGGGATCGGATTGAGCAGGCGGAGTTGCCGATGGACCTGCAGCTTGTGCTTGTGGCTGGCCTTGCGATTGTCCCTGCGCCTGAGCTCGCATGCGCTCGAGGAACGGAGCGTTGCCCATCCCCATGCCAGAGCCCGATGACTTTCGTGTGCCTTTGAGACTTACGAAGTAGGCTTTAGCTTTGTCGCTAGAGTGATTGGGGAACTCTTCCAGTTCAGGTTGCATGGCTTCCCAGTCTTGTGGATCTAAGCCCACCTGATCGCGCCATCGATTCACGTTGCTTTGAAGGTAAGCGTGCCAGGCTTCCGTGTCTTCCGTGTTGGCAGCTAGCTTGGTCAACGTCGCTGTCACGCCATCTGCATGAGTGAATTTTGCGTAGGTTATCTGTTCCAAAACTTGATCTTTCCAGCCTTCAGACAGTTTCCACTTCGGACTTCCGTCTTCGCCAAATTGGATCGAATCGGCTAACCGACGAAACTCACTCGACAGGGATTCGACCTTGCTGGGGTCATCCATCATCTTGAGGAACCACGCAGTCGAGTTGTGCGGATAGATCACTCCAATTGTCTGAACTGGAGTTATCTCCTCGGTTGTTGGCGGAGGCAGTGGACGTTTCGAAACCGTGTACGTCCGAACCTCGACATCTTCACCGCAACCAACGACGAAAATCAACAGTAGAGCTAAAGTGGCCCTGGCCCAAAGCTTCATGGGAATTCAAACATTCGGGGGGAATTTTAAGGTGGGTTCATGCACGACTCGCAGGTGCCCGACCTCCCTATTCTAGAAGAAGTCTAAGCCACGAGGCACCGCAAATTGTCGCGGCACAACGAATCTAGCATTCTATACGCAGGATCAACCGTCAAAGCTTTCCATCTTTGCTGGCATTTACGGCAAAGTTGCAGAAAAAAAGCTCGCCAGTGGCGTTCTAACTGCGATAAAGGCTGAGCGATCCAATCGCGTGTTTGTATCCAAGTACTAGCCTACAAACCGCAAGCACAACTCTTCGAGCGCGAAGATGGCGCGGTCAGGATTGGAATGACTGCCCTTGATCTTAAGGTCCAGTTCGATCAGCCAATCCAGCAACTTCGACGCCCTAGCCAAACCCAGCCGCCGCAACCGCTGAGGAGCCAACGCTAGATCGTTGCCCCAAAAGCCGCATTGCTTTACTGCCTCTTCGGCCGTCATTTGACCTCCGTGGCGTCGGCTCTGGAGGACCAGTTGTGCCGCGTTTCCATACCGACGTAGGCTCCACGAGATCTGCGGAATCACCCCCGCTGCTTGTTGGCCTCCCGAGAACACGCGTTCCAGTTGCAACATCGCATCGGCAATCTTTCCGTCCATGATCGCATCGGCGATCTCCCACATCGTCCGAGTCGACCACGAACCAACGTGCGCCCGAATCATGTCGTCGGAGATCACTCCGCTGTCGCTGGCGTATAGAGCCAGTTTCGCGAGCTCTTGATGCAACAGTCCGCAGATTGGACCAACCGCATCCAGAATCAGCTTGCACTGAGCGGCTTTGAGCTTGAGCGAATGTCGTGATTGCGCCCACTCGCCAATCCACTTTCTGAGTTCGCCTTCGTCATGCCCCTTTCCACGCGCTGCGGGTGGCAAGGTGCAACCGATCAACCATCCGTGCTTAGCCACGATCTTGTAAAGCTTCGTCGTAGCCGCCAATGTTTCAACTTGCATAATCAACACCGATCCGTCGGCAGGAGACTCACACCACTTCTCAAGCTGTGGTCTAGCCTTGGTTACCAGTGTGTCTGCGTCGCTAACAATAGCAACTCGCGTTGCGTCGGTTTCAAACAAGGACATCGTTGCCAATTCGTCGTGGACCGACGACCATTGACATTGCTCGCCGTCAAACGTGCGAATCTCTTCGAGATTGAGATTGGCTAGTTTGGCAATCGCGTCGAGCGTTTCGCTGCGCAGAAAGCTCTCGTCTCCCAGCAACACAATCACCCCTGGCAATTTGCCAGGGAGTTTTTGCTGCATCAGAATTTCAAAGCAGTGATGTGACACGGTAGGGGTCGAACTTTACTTTGTGATTCGATAAAGTGCCGAAGCAGTGCGAACCAGTAAATCATTGCCAACGACCGATGGCGACGCAAGTGTGCGTTCTTGTAGATCGTTCGTGGAAACTAGTTCTGGCTCAGGCTTGCTAATGTCCAGGACCGAGCAAGCACCCGTTTCGTTGAATGCGTACAAGTGATCGTTAGCAAGAAGTAGCGAGGCTGAAAAATCGCCTCCCAATCGCTTCCGCCACAGCTCAGTGCCAGTCTTCGAGTCCATGCAAGTCAGTCCACCGTTGTCGCTGACCATCATCACTCGCCCGCGATCCGCGATGAACGAGCTGGTCTTGGGAACTGCGTTCTTCATCGACCATTTGACGTGCGATTCCGTGACATCGCCTTGGCCGCTGGGATCGATAGCCATCAGGTTCGCTTGCATGAATCCCGTCGAGATGAATACGAGTCCTGATTCGAACACTGGTCGGGGCACGACCGAAAAACCCGAATAGGTAACTCGCCAAATTTCGTCTCCGGTCTTGGGATTGATGCTCTGAACAACGTCCGAGCCTGGGACGATCAGTTGTGGTTGGCCCGCAGCTTGAATCAATAGTGGAGTGCAGAACGAAAAGCTGCGATCCGCTTTGACACCTCGCTCGACCTCCCAAGCAACAGCGCCCGTAGCCTTGTTCAATGCCGTGATCTTACTGATATCGCCGCCGTCTCGCGTAAAAATCATTAGCTCGTCCGTTACAACTGGCGAGCCGCCGTTGCCGTGCACTGGAGCATAAGAGAGTTCTGAATTGCGCCAAACAACTGTGCCATCCAACTTGCAACACGCTGAGCCTTGATGACCAAAGTGTAGGTACAGCAGCTTGCCATCGAAAACGGGAGTGGGACTGGCGTGCGAGTTCTTTTGATGGATTTTAGGAGCCGATTTGGGCTGCTCGAACAATACCACGGGATCGGCAGGTCTCCCGTTGCGAGCGTCAATCTTGAGCAGCACAAGCTGAATGTTTGATGTTGCGGAAGGAACTGCGGCGGTCAAATATATCGCATCGCCAACGACCACAGGGCTCGACCATCCACTGCCGGGCAACTCTGTTCGCCAAGCGATATTCTGATCGCTGGACCAAACCTTGGGCAATTCCGCGGCGATCACGCCTTGAGCGCCGGGCCCACGGAACTCCGGCCAATCGGCTCTAGCGATCGAGCTGCTCGCGAACACAACGCAGATCACCGAGCAAAAGATGCACCATCGCGCTGCCCGAACTGTCAGATTGGCCAAAGTTGATTGCATCAAATGCTCCAGGATGTAGGTTGTACTAAGACACTAAGCCAAGCTAGGACACTAAGTCGCGCTAGGACACTAAGCCAAGCTAGGACACTTGGCTGATAAGGGACTTACCCATCCAGGGCTGAAGCACTTCAGGCACCTTGATGGATCCGTCGGCTTGCTGATAGTTTTCCATGATAGCGATGATCGCTCGACTGATGGCTATGGCTGTGCCGTTGAGCGTATGGACAAAGTGAGTGCCCTTCTCCGCCTTGTTCTTGTAGCGGACATTTAGGCGTCGAGCTTGATAGTCGGTGCAGTTCGACGTACTGGTCACTTCGCCCCATTCACCGCTCTCTCCGCGACCTGGCATCCAAGCCTCCAAGTCGTACTTGCGGTAGGCTGGTCCGCCAAGGTCGCCGGTCGCTGTGTCGACAATGCGGAACGGAATGCCCAGCATGTCGAAGATGTCGCATTCTGCTTGGCGAAGCTCTTCGTGAATCGCATCGCTTTGCTCGGGCAAGGTAAAGGCAAACATTTCGATCTTGGTGAACTGGTGCACTCGATACAAACCTTTGGACGCGCGGCCCGCAGCGCCCGCTTCAGTGCGGAAACAGTGGCTGATTCCGACCAGCTTCAGCGGCAGCTCTTCGGCTTCCATCACCTGATCGGCCATCATTCCGCCCAGTGTGATCTCTGCCGTCGCAACCAGGTTAAGATCGGTGTTTTCAATCGAGTAGATCTGCGTCTCTGGTCCGCGCGGAATAAAGCCGATGCCTTGCAGAATGCCGGTGTGAGCCACGTCGGGAGTTGTGATCGGAACAAATCCTCGCTTGACCAACTCCATGACCGCAAATTGTTGCAAAGCTAGTTCAAGAAGCACCGCGTCGCGCTTCAGGAAGTAAAATCCAGCTCCAGCCACGCGAGCACCCGATTCAAAGTCGATCATGTCGTGCAGCTTACCAAGTTCCAAGTGATCCTTAGCCTTGAAGTCAAACTTAGGAACTGGCGTCTTGCCGAAGCCCACCTCGGTATTAGCTGTGTCATCCGCTCCGATCGGAGCTGCTGGGTGCGTCAAGTTTGGAATGTGCATTTGCAGTTCGTGGACTTGAGCATCCAACGCATCGTGCTCGGCCTGCGCAGCATCCTTTTGCTCTCGAAGCAGACGGCCTTGTTCCTTCAGTTGTTCACGCTCTTCCGGTGTCTTGGCCTTGCCGATGTTCTTGCTGACTTCGTTGGCTTGTCGATTCAGCTCCTGAGCTTCATTGGATTTTCCGCGGCGTAGCATCTCTAGCTCGATCAATCGATCGACGTCAGCCTTGACGCCACGAGCCACGCAGTTCTTCTTGACCAGTTCGGCTTGTTCTACGATAAG
Organism: uncultured Pirellulaceae bacterium; assembly: GCA_964458685.1. GTDB lineage: Bacteria > Planctomycetota > Planctomycetia > Pirellulales > Pirellulaceae > Aureliella. Next base: position 691 of record CAYWNG010000266.1, on the reverse strand, counting down.
CTTTCGATCCAACATTTTCTAATGACGCTCGATTTCGTGGAGGACTAGTAAGTGAGGAGTGGATTTTTTCTAAAGGCTAAAGGCTAAAGGCTAAAGGCTAAAGGCTAAAGGCTAAAGGCTAAAGGCAGATGTACTAGGGCTTCGGGACTTCTGCTAAATAATGCCATAGGTAGCTACTGGCGCGAATGCCGCGATAGTAATCCGCCAAGCAAAACTTTTCGTTAGGACTGTGTGCCCCGTCGTCGTCCAATCCCCAACCTAACAACAGCACGTCTGCTTTCAAAGCACTGACCATGTTGGCGACAATTGGAATCGATCCACCTTCGCGAATGAGTACGGCTGGCTTTTCAAATCCTGCTGTGATCGCTTGTTGAGCCGCGGCGACAAATGGACTTTCAGGATCAACAACAACGCCCGAGCCGCCGTGCAAGTCGATCAATTCAATCTGCACTCCCGCGGGAGTATTCATCGCGATGAACTTGCGGAATTGCTCGCTGACTTGCTTGGGATCTTGGTCTGGAACAAGTCGGAAGCTGACCTTGGCACCCGCTTTGGCAGGAATAATCGTCTTTCCGCCTTCACCCTGATAGCCGCTCCACAAGCCGTGAACATCGCATGTTGGACGAGCCCAGCGGCGTTCCAGCGTGCTATAGCCAGCTTCGCCAGTGAGAGCTCCGACGCCAAGCTGCTT